>SKHV01000142.1 GCA_007116765.1 Prolixibacteraceae bacterium
GTATGTGAGCCAATGTATCCTATGCCCCCTGTTAATAATATTTTACCAGCCATAAGTGAGTATTTTTTATAATAAAGTTTTGCATTTGTATTTTATGAACCGACAATTTAAGCAAAATGAGTAAATGAAACGATACTGATAAATAAAAAATAAAAAAATATAAACGAAACAAACTTATTAAACAACTTTTCCTTAAATTACAAATTGATTTATCACTATAAATCTTGAAGTATATTAAAAAAATAAATATGGCAAGTAAAACTGAAAAGCATTTCGATGATAAAACACACATACCCGATTTAAATTTATGTTCCGTAATCGATAGCATTCCCGACTTGATTTGCAAAACCGACATGCAGGGCGTAATTACTTTTGCCAACACCAAACTGATCCGAAACCTTGGCTTTGGCTCAGTAAACGAGCTTATTGGAAAAAATATATTCGATTTTGTCGATTCGAACCACAGAAATAAAGCACTGGCCTATGTGGCCATGCTAATTAAAAAGAAGCAATGCGTAGGCTATTACGAGCTGACCTTAAAAACACCCAACGGAGAGGAAAAACTATTGGGAAGCAACATTCACCTGTTTAACGAAAACTGCTCCGGCTGCACCGATCGTCAGGATTTTATCATGAAAATTAAGCCTACGCTCGAGAAAAAACCGTCATGTTCTTACAATGAAGTAATCATCATTTCGCACGATATTACCGAAGAACGTCTATCGCAAAAGAGTAATAAGGAACAAAGTCGTAAGCTCGAAAAACTGCTGCGCCAGCAGGTTTTGCTTTCGAACGTGGCTGTTGAGCTAAACACGTTAAGTAGTTTTGATGAAAAAGTAAATAACGCGCTAAAAATAATTGGCGAACATCTTGGAATAAGCCGTTTGTATATTTTTGAAAACACACCCGATATTAGTGCAACCTCAAACACATTTGAATGGTGCGGCGAAGGGGTTTCGCCTCAAATAAACGAGCTTCAAGACATTCCCTATGAGGCCATCCCATCGTGGAAAAAAATCCTGACATCAGAAGGGATTGTTTTTTCGGAAGATATTTACAACTTACCCGAAGATGTGGTTGCCGTGCTTGAGCCACAAGGTATCAAATCAATTGTAGTACTGCCCATCACGGTCGATAATTCATTTTACGGCTTTATTGGCTTCGACGAATGTGCACGTAACCACCACTGGGATCAATCGGAACTGGAGCTGTTGAGAACCTTGGCAAACATTATCTCGAATGCTTATGAGCGAAAACGAATCGAAGAAAACCTTCAGAAAAGTGAACAGGAAAACCGGGCCATAATTGATGCCATTCCCGACTTTATTTTCATTCACGACAAAGAAAACCGGGCAAAAACACTGAAACGCTCATCAGTACAGGAACTGCCCTTCCATTTGTACGACGACCCCGTTGGTAAATTACCTTCAGAATTGTTCAATCCTGTTTTTGCCAGACAATTTGAATCGGCGCTGAATGAATGCCGCAGCAACGATGTTTTTCAATTTGATTATCAATATGAAATTGACGGGTTGATGCGCGATTTTGAAGCCCGCATGATACACATTAAGGATGATGAGGTGATTACCATAATCCGCGATGTGACCAGCATTAAGGAAAACGAAAAGCAACTCAAAATAGCCAAAGAAGAGGCCGAACAAATGTCGAAGGCAAAAAGCGAGTTTCTGGCCAATGTATCGCACGAAATACGTACACCCATGAATGCCATCCTTGGCTTTAGCGAAATATTGCTCGACAAAATTGAAAACCCCAAGCACAAGGAACAAATCAAAGCCATCATCAGCAGCGGACGTACCTTGCTTTCGCTCATAAACGACATACTCGACCTATCGAAAATCGAAGCAGGAAGACTCGACATAGAGTTTGAACCCATGAACTTCGAACACAAAATTTCAGAGATACAACAATTATTCAGTCCTAAAGTACAGCAAAAACAACTTGCTTTAGAAATAATCACTTCGCCCGATGTGCCCAATTTCATTTTTATGGACGAAGTACGTTTCCACCAAATATTGTTCAATATTGTGGGGAATGCCATTAAGTTCACCGACAGGGGCTATGTGAAAATTGAATCAAAAATCACAAACCGGAAAAACAAAAAATTCGATTTATCCATTGAAATAGAAGATTCTGGCATTGGCATCCCTTCGGATCAAATCGATAAAATATTCGATGTGTTCACCCAGCAAAGCGGGCAAAGCAACCGCTCGTACGAGGGCACCGGCCTGGGGCTGGCCATTACCAAAAAGCTGCTCGAAAAAATGAACGGCGAAATTTCGGTAAAAAGCAAAGTTGGCAAAGGCAGCACTTTTACCATCCTGTTCCATAATATTGAAGAAGCCGAAGGTATTCATACCACTGACAGGCCTATCGATACAGCCGACAAGAACCTTGTGTTCGATAAGAGTACCATTTTGGTTGTTGATGATATTGACTTCAATATACAGGTTACAAGACAATTGCTCGAATACGAAGGCTTGAATTTTTTGGAGTCGAACAGTGGAGAAAAAGCCATAGAAATGCTCGAATTTGAAAAACCCGACTTGATTTTCATGGATATCAGAATGCATGGCATGAGCGGCATATCGGCAACCGAAATAATCAAGAACCGTCCCGAATGGAAAGAAATCCCGGTAATAGCACTCACGGCATCGGCCTTGCAAAGTGATGAACAACAAATCAAGAAAATGTTCGACGGATATATACGCAAACCGGCCAGTAAAAAGGATTTATTGAATGCCGTAAAACAATTTCTACCTTACAAAACCGAAAAAGAAACAATGCCGCTGACCGAAGATATTTTAAAACTCCGCTTGAGCGAACCTGCCAACCGCGAGCTAATTGCTCAAATGACAGCAAATTTGGAAGCCCGGTTTATCCCCAAATGGCAAAGCATTAAAGACACTTTGGTAATTTTCGAAATTGATGAATTTTGCTCCGAGCTCGAAAAATTCAATACCGAATACCAATGCGAAATACTACAACAATATATAATGAATTTAAAAGACAGCGTACAAGAGTTTAATGTGGAAAAAATTGAAGAAAACCTGAACGCTTTTGAGGAACTAATCAACACATTCAAAACTGCTCTAAAATAAAAAGCATGGCAACCATACTTATAGTTGACGATAATAAAAAAAACCTCCAAGTACTTGGTAACATATTGGCCGAAAACAACTACCGTGTGGCCATGGCCATCGATGGCACAAAAGCACTGGAGCTTGCACCAAAACTACAGCCCGACATTATACTGCTCGATATTATGATGCCCGGCATCGACGGTTTTGAAGTATGTCGGATAATGAAAAGCGATGCAGCCACCTGCGACATCCCCATTATTTTCCTCACCGCTAAAGTCGATTTGGAAGATGTGGTTACCGGGTTTACCGTTGGCGGTGTCGATTACATTACAAAACCCTTTAAAAAGGAAGAATTGCTGGTGCGCATCAAAACCCAGCTTACATTATTGGAACACCGCCGTAAAATTGAGCAACAAGCCAATGAGCTAAAAGAATTAAACAGCTTTAAAGATAAAATATTGGAATCGATAGGTGCAGGTGTTAAAGAAGCCTTGGACCATTTTGCAAAAAACGCAATAGGCGATAAAGGAAGCCATCAAGGAAAATCAATTGATGAATTGATTGAATTACTTAAAGAATTAA
>SKHV01000391.1 GCA_007116765.1 Prolixibacteraceae bacterium
AACTTGAAACTTACTGTTAATCACCTGATTATCATTTCTTATTTTTACAAGATACATACCATTTGATAAATTGATTGGTATTTTCATAAAAGCTTCTCCCTTTGTGCTTATGGATTTATGTAAAACACCATTCATGTTATATATTGAAACTTCATTATGGTCGAATTCCTTAAAGTCGATATTTAACTGACTAACAACTGGGTTTGGATAAATAGCAAGCAATGTTTTGGATGGAGAATTAATACTACTATGCTCCTCCTCTTCCTCCTCTTCCTCCTCTTCCTCCTCTTCTTCCTCTTGTTCCTCATCCTCTTGTTCTTCTTCTTCCTCTTGTTCTTCTTCCTCAATATAAATTTCGAAATAATTAATATTATAGCCTCCGTTTACAGTCATTATTTTAAAATAATTTTCTCCGGGCGGTATAGTAATGCTCTTTGTTTCCGATTGCCATTTTTGCCAGCCACCTGTACCGGGCACACTTAAAGTACCAACTTTTTGATCGTTAACATAATAATCAAAACGCGATCCTGAAGATTCAGCGGCAATTCTGAATAAAATTTCAAATTCAGTATGTTCACTGTTATTTTCAATGGCATAAACCAGCCAATCGCCGCTATCAGTCCAACCAACATTCAAACCACCTCCAATATCACTTGTAGGCTCAGTATCTGTGCCAAACTGTAATGTATAATCCTCCGCTTCAATTTTTCCCGGCACACTATACCAGGTAGGTAATGGCAAATTATTTTCTACGCTAAATTCTTCAAAAGCAAGCAGTTCTCCCTTGTCACTTGCCGTAATATTCCCCGATAGATAACTCACCTTTATAGAATCACCGTAATATAAATTATTGCTCAAAATGAATCTCACTAAATTATCTCTTACGAACAACTCTCTAACATTAACCTGCTCATTATTAACCATAAAAGACAGCTGACTTAACTGATTTTCGCTTAATTCCATTGCTTTTGAAAATTCAAGAGCTATACCTATAGCATTTGGCTCCAAACTACCGGAAACCAAATTTACAGGCAAACCTTTTGAAGTGTTTACAACCGGATTATCAGAAAAATGTCTTAACAATCCGCTATCGGCTGATGAGATATTATTACCCGTATAAGAAAGAAAGAGTTCATAATCGGCATAAACTTTTTCTTTAAGAATGAATGCAAGTACAGTTGAATCGTTATTATAAAAAGTTGAATGATCTATTTGAATTTCAAAATCATCATTATATATTGCTTTAAGCAACAATGAATCAACATATTCAGGAAGCATCATCGGCTTATTAAACTTCGCTGTTAACGTGTCTCCATTTCCATACACCGCCAATTCAACCAAACGTGGTGATGAGCCTTCAAGCATATTCTCAACTACAACCTTATTAAAAGCAATTAAATCCTTATCATATGATGATTGCACATTTCCATTGCTGTATGACAGAGAAACTATATTACTTTTATTAATACTGTTGTTTAAAGTTATGATTAAACTATTAGAATTATGTATTTCAATAGTATCAATTTCTGCAACTCCATCGTCAACCATAATAGAAAAACCTTCGAATGACTCAGATTCTTTAATTGGCAAAGAAAAATCCAAAAGTATCTGTGCAGGATTATCAATATTAACTTCCGCCATTTCTAACTTTGGTATTCCATAGGCCAGTGTAAATTTTTTACAAAAGTTCCATATTTCGCGGCTGGTATGGATACTGTTTTCGTTATTAGAGTGCCAGTGCCCTACTCCATTAATTCTCAACAAAACTACTTCGACCGAATCGGTTCCGGGCCCCCAGCTGTATTTTACCCCATTCGATGATGGCCTGTTTGCCGGGTAAGGCTGAGTTATTTCAGGTGTTGTTGGGCAATTATTTCTTGCGGCCCAGCCTGCAACAAAATTTTCTATCCCAATAAACGAACCATCATTGTTATAGGGTACAACATCGTCGCTTGTTCCATGCACATGTATTAAAGGAATTGGTCTGGAGCTATTTGTGTTAGGATTTCCTCTACTATAACCGCCAACAGGTGCAAAAGCAGCTATTTTATCGGCAATTTGTGTTGCAGCATAATATGTAAACATACCACCCATCGAAAACCCCGAAAGATAAACCCTGTCACGATCAATGGCATAACGCTCGTACATTTCGTCAATTATGGCAAGTATAAAGTCGATGTCCTGTGTCCCCGACAAATTCCAGCGATTACTAATGCCCGCAGGATATACAACCACAAATTTATTATCTCTGGCCACATCTTCCCATTTTGTTTGATTTTGTTGATAATTAATATCCTGGTTCATACCATGCAAGGAAATCATCAATGGGCGGTTCGCCTTGATACCCGATGGAGCATAAACCAGCATTTTTCGTGTAGATGTTCCTACTTGAATATCTTCAATTTGAGCATTTGCAACTATAGGTAATAAAACGAGTAAAACAACCAATGAATAAATACTTCTGTAATAATAATCTATACGCATTTTAAGAAATTTATGAAATTAGTTTAAATATTATCTGGCCCACTCACGTCCCTCGGGTGTTCGGCGCCATGCAAAATAGGCATCCATAACTTTAAGCGATTTTTCATCGGGGACTTTACATACATATGGGGGATTTTTCAGATTCATTATTTTGGGATCCTCGTTGCTAAAAACCGGCCATTCGGGAACATTTTCACCATTTGGGTCGCCATATTTCGCAAAATTAGTCCAGTAGCTGCCCATTATTTCTGAAATCGCTAAATCGGACGGGCTTACATCAGGATTGTTTTTATCGAGGTTCATGAAAACATAAGGCACATCAACCCCGTGTGGTGTTCCATGGTCGGCCTGTGGCGAACCTTCGGCACGATCGGGATGCTGATCGAAGTAATAAAGGTACACAGGTGCTTTGCCTGTTTGGGTTTGCAAGCGTGCCCAGCTCCATGTTTGCCAGCCAAAAGCGGCATCGCGCATCAGGTTGCGGGCAGGGCGCGACACAGTGTTATCTACAAGCGGGTATGCTTGCAACAAAGTATCGGCAAAGGGTCCAAAACGCCTTTGCACATTGGAAATATAATCTTCGGGGGTGCGTCCCGACGGGAAACTCAATCCTTCGTCGGAGTTGTAACCAATTAGCACGGGCACATCGTTATATGCCCCCATTTGGTAAAGTTTAAACTGATCGTCGGGGATTATGTAGCCATCGACAATAGGCCATGCACCACCCATTCCCATGCCCATAGGCAGGTTTTCGGCTTCCATATTGCGTAAATCGACAATTGATGCAGCCCCTGTTCTTTTTAAATATTCAATACCGTCCTGTTCTGCTTGTTGCAAGGTTTTCATGTTTTCGCCGGGATAGGTGGTGGGGCGAGTTGGCCCAAACGAACCGCCACTTTGTGAAATGGCTCCATGAAAAAGCCCCCTGGCAACTGGCGAAGCACACAACATGCTCACTGCAATACCTCCAGCCGATTCGCCAAAAATGGTCACTTTGCCGGGGTCGCCGCCAAAGGCTTCAATGTTATTTTGAATCCATTGCAGTCCGGCAATCATGTCGAGCAGTCCGTAATTGCCCGAAACCCCCTCGAACGATTCTTTGCTCAATTCGGGGTGGGCCAGGAAACCGAGCTGACCAACCCGGTAAGCTATGCTTACCAATACTACACCTTTACGTGCCAAATGC
>SKHV01000096.1 GCA_007116765.1 Prolixibacteraceae bacterium
GGAATTGAAAAATGCATCCGCATCAATAGACCCTGAGGTACTTACACTTGAGCAAAAAGATGCAGTGAAGAATTATTTTGAAAAGGCTGCTGACCTTCTTCAAAAAATGAATTGATTAATCTTTAAAAAATACAATAATGAAAGATACAAATAAAAACCTTTTTAATCTGGACGAATTATCCGGTTATAAAGTGGCTGATAATTATAGCGATGTAAGAGGCTGGGATGTAAAAGATGCAAACAAGCGCACCATTGGGAAAGTGGATCATTTGCTGGTAAATAAAATTGCCGAACGTGTGGTTTATCTCGACGTTGAAGTGGATACAACCTTGATTGAGGAAGGGTTCAATACTTATCAAGACAAGGCAAGTGACGGTGTTCATGAGTTTTTAAACAAGGAAGGTGAAAATCACCTTATTATTCCTATCGGAATGGCAATTTTTGATGAGGAAGAAAAATTAGTGAATACCCAACATATTGATAGTTCAACTTTTGCGAAAACCAAACGCTTCAAAAAAGGAGATGCTATTGATTTTGAGTACGAATTAAATGTAGTTCGTCATTATAAGGGCGATAGCACCATTCACAACTCGAATACTGTTGAAGGATTTTATAAGCGCGAAGAGTTCAACAATCCAAATCATAAGAGAGATAAAAAATAAAAGAACAATGGAATTACTTACAAAAGAATTGATTCAGGAACTCCTGTCAACCGATCAGGCAGCCTGTCTTTCACTATATATGCCTACTCATCAAAAACATCCTGAAAATATTCAGGATGTCATTCTGTTTAAAAATCTGGTCAGTCAAATGGAGGAATCGTTGCTCCAAAAGTATTCAGCCAATGAGACACAAAAATATCTGGAGCCTTTGGAAGCCCTTGTTCACGACAATAAGAATTGGAATTACACGAAGAAAGGACTGGCTGTTTTTAGTGCAAAAGGAATATTAAAAGTTGTAGTACTGCATAGAACAGTTGAAGAACTGGCAATGGTGGCCGACAGTTTCCATACAAAACCGCTCAGGCAATATTTGCAATCGGTTGACCATTTTCATTTATTGGCTTTAACGCTTCATGATATCCGGCTTTTTGAAGGCAACCGCCATTCACTGACTGAGGTTGAACTCACTGCCGATACCCCAAAAACCATCACTGAAGCGCTGGGCAGTGAATTGACAGAGAAACACTCGACTGTAGATTCTTATGGCGGCACAGGTGGAGAAAGCACGGCAATGCACCATGGCCACGGAGGTAAAACAGATGAAACGGAGAAAGACGCTGAACGGTTCTTTCGTGTGGTTGCGAATACGATTTACAAACAATATTCGAAACCTACAGGCTGGTCACTTATTCTTGCGGCATTGCCCGAACACCACAACCTTTTTCAAAAGGTAAATAAAAATCCACTTCTGCTACCCAATGGTATTGCAATTAACCCTTCTTCGGTTTCGCCGGATCAACTTGCAAAAATGGCCTGGGATGTAATGGAACCAGAATATAACCTGAAACTTGACAGCCTGGCTGAGCATTTTGAGCAGTCAAGGGCAAACGGCAAAGGCAGCGATGACTACAAGGATGTAGCTGTAGCAGCAGTTGAGGGACGGGTTGATACGCTTATAGTTGAAGCCGAACGGATAATCCCGGTCAGGATTACAAATCTTGTAACAGGAAATACACAAAAAAAAGATATGAGTAATCCGAGAGTAGATGATTTGCTCGACGACATGGGAGAATTGGTAATAAAAATGGGCGGACAAGTAATGGTACTTCCGCCAGAAAAAATGCCTTCCGAAACAGGGTTGGCCGCAATATTTCGTTATTAATAAAAAAGAATAGATCGTTAAATTTTAACTTAACGAACGATTAAAAACAGATACAGATGGAAAAAACAAAAGCAGCTGTCATCAGGGCAGAATATATTGAAGTAGAACCGAATGTTCGCCTTCATGTTACTGATGCAGGCGAAGGCAGACCAATTGTTTTGATACATGGGTGGCCATTAAGCGACGAAATGTATGAATATCAATACCACGCTTTGATAAAAAATAATTTCAGGGCCATAGGTATTACCTTACGTGGTTTCGGTAAATCGGATAAGCCGTACGGAGAATATGACTATAATATCCACGCATTGGATATTAAAAGAATTTTAGACACCCTTGATATAAAAAATGCTGTTTTAGTTGGCTTTTCAATGGGCGGCTCCATAGCAATCCGGTATGTTTCAAAATATAAAGGAGCCCATATTTCTAAGCTGGCACTGTGCGGAGCCGCTGCCCCAATATGGACACAACGTGACGACTTTCCTTATAATCTACTCAAAAGTGATGTTGATGACCTGATTGAATTGAATTATAAGGACAGGCCAAAACTTTTAACAGATTTCGCGAAGATATTCTCCGCTACTGAAACCTCGCTCAACGAAGGGATAGGTAGTTGGTTAAACGGTATTTGCTTGAGCGCTTCGTCTTATGCAACGGCTCAATGTTTAATCGCCCTGCGCGATACTGACCTTAGAAGTGATTTGGATAAGATTTCAATCCCTACAATGATAATGCATGGCAAAAAAGATAAAATATGTTCTTTCGATTTAGCCGAACAAATGAAAGCCGGAATCGCAAATTCGCAACTTGTTGAGTTTGAAAAAAGCGGCCACAGCATGTTTTTGGAGGAAACCCATAAGTTTAATGCTGAGTTGATAAAATTTGCGAAAGAATAGTTAGTATAACCATATCTAATACAGATAAATGTGGTTACTCACCCTTGAGACGGTTGAAAGTATTGTTGCATTGAAAAAGGAAAAGTGAGAATAATGCAACTCTTGTTCCGAATTGTGTAATGCTTTTAAACCAAATAGTTATGACCTTGGTATTGTAATCTTTTTTTCACATCTGTCCTGCCAGTTGCGGGAATCAAAAACAAAAAACGTATGAAAACGCAAAAAAAGAACAAGGCGGTAAAAAGTATCATTTTGGCAGTTTTTGCAGTAATGATGATAATACCATTCACATCGTGTACAAAAAAAATCAGTTTTGTCAACTCAACTGTTGTTCCGGGAGCTGATGGTTACATCAAAGTGAAAAAAGACAAAAACAAGAATTATATTATTCAAGTAGAAGTAACGGATTTGGCAGATGTAGAAAGGGTTCAGGCGTCAAAAACCACGTATGTGGTATGGATGGAATCCGACGAGGGCAATGCCGAAAACCTGGGACAATTAATTAGCTCAACAAGCATGTTTTCAAAACGCCACAAAGCATCTATGGAAACAGCTTCTTCCTATAAGCCGGTTAGGATATTTATTACCACTGAAGAAGGCATCAATACTCAGTCCCCTGGCCGACAGGTAGTATTGACCACCGAATACTTTGAAGTTAAATAATCTATGACGACTATAAAAACTACAAAAGAGTCTCGTTTCAAGCTTAAACATATACCATCTCTGATAAAGACAACAGCAATTAATTGGACCAAAGATGATCCCTGGCGTTTGAGTGCAGTGGTTGCCTACTTTGCCTTATTGTCGTTGCCCGGTTTGCTTGTGATTGTATTCAGTATTCTCAATTTTTTTTGGGACGGAGAAATTGTAGAAGGAGAAATTTACGGTCAAATTGAATCGGCTCTTGGAACTTCAGCCGCTGATACGATCAACTCAATTTTTAAAA
>SKHV01000249.1 GCA_007116765.1 Prolixibacteraceae bacterium
AAAAAGCGGCAAGCAGCCATTTATCAGGAAGATGGAATGAAAACCATACGCAAATCGCACGAGAACCCGTACATATTAAAATTATACGAAGAGTTTTTGGGCAAGCCCCTGAGCGAGAAAGCACATCATTTATTGCACACGAGTTATTTCGACCGTAGTAAAATTTTTGAACAGGAAGATTAACCCTTAACAACAACTGAGTTATGCCAAAAGTAAAATTATCGGAATACGCGACCAGCACTATCAAAGAGATATGCGAGTCGTTCAACAATAGCGAGAGTGAATTAATAAATGTGTTGCACCAAACACAAAGCAAACTGGGCTACCTGCCTGCCGAGGTACAGGAGCTTATTGCCAAAGAGCTGAACGCTTCAACAGCAAAAGTTTACGGGGTGGTTACCTTCTACTCGTTTTTTACCATGTTGCCACAGGGCGAGTTCCCCTTGTCGGTGTGCATGGGTACGGCCTGTTACGTGCGTGGCGCCGAGCAGGTGCTCGACGAGATTAAACGACAGCTAAAAATTGAAGTGGGCGAAACCACTGCCGACGGGAAATTCTCGCTTAACGCGCTGCGCTGCGTAGGTGCCTGCGGCCTTGCTCCGGTGGTAATGGTTGGCGATAAGGTACATGGACGTGTTGCTCCCGCCGACGTCAAAAAAATATTGGCAGAGTGCAAAGAAGGATGCCCGGCAACGGCGTAAGGAATTTACTTAAAAGATATGTTCAAGTATTGTTTTCTTTTCCCAACAAAGTTGTTTTAGGAGATAATGTATTTAGCTTTTTTTAAAAAGGTGAGTCTTTGTCAACCAGACCAAAATGATTTACCAAAGCACCAAGTGCCGGGTTGGACATGCGCAAGCGTTCAAGCTTGTTGTGTGTTCTGAATCCGGGATTGTTCTCGTCGAAGTACATGTTGAGAGTTTGTGTTGGGCCGCTCTGGTTTTTGGCAACATACAAGTAGCTCAGGCATCTGATATTATTTCCTTCTTCATCTTCGGTTATTCCGTAAACAGTTGGGCGTTGAAGAAACATGATTAGCTCAGCAAAGTCTTCCCATACAGAACCGTTCAATAATTTTGAAAAGGGTGAACTCAGTGAATAATGAAAAAAATTTCCCATTTTTATAGATGATGAAATGATTACCGATATTTGATATTCGGCTGCCCATTGTTTCAGTTCCCTGATAATTATACGCAGCTCGCTGTTGCGGTTTTTGTAGTCTGTTTTTATATACAAACCTTGAATTTTATCGATAAACAAAAAGCCGTTTCGGTTTTCTTTGCCCCACTGCACCAGTTCAGCTTTTAGTTTTTCCCAATTGTTATCGAACCAAAGCATTTTGCATTTATCTGAACTAAGCACTTTGTGCTGTGCTACCAGCTCGTCGGGCACATCGTTATCGTGGTTGAAATATTGCCCGGCCAGCAGTGAAGCCATTTTGCGGTACAGCTGCTGTTCTTTTTCCTCGTTCGAAACAAAAAGCACCGGCTGTGCGTATTTGCCAAATAGCCCGGCAAACAAATGCAGCATAAACCGGGTGCGCCCCATGCCCGTGTAAGCACCCAGTAGGGTAAGCTGTCCCGGCGCAAAAGGCAAAGGGTAATTATCGATTACCAGATTGCGGATAAAGTCTTGGTCGTCAGTTTTCATCTGCGAAAGTTCGTTAAGTGTAATCATAGACGTGATTGTTATTTTAGTTGGTTTATACGCAAAAGGCATAGGGTACTTGTTGATTTAGAACCATAACCCGATGGCCGAAATGATACGCGTTTCGTGATGCCGGTAGTTGCCGTAAGCATTCAGGTTCAAATCAATAAATATATTTGAAATGTTTATGCGGAAACCTGTTGTTACCGATGGCACCAGCTTGAAAGCCTGTGCGTTTTTTTCAGTATCGGGGCCATAGTGCAAACCTGCGCTTAGCCTGTAAAATCGGCGCAAAATGGTTCCTGCTTCGATAGTGAGCGGATTACCATTGCCCAAATCGAGCGACGAAAACATGCCATAGAAATTTTGACCGTAACCTTTTCGGCCTTTCAATACCCCCAAATACAAAGCGGCCTGAAGATGCCCATCGGCACTGGCCATATCTTCGAAGCTGTTGAACACCCCGGCAGCCCCGGCAATAATACAAAATGCGGTGGGTTTTGGAGCAGCAGAATACTTACTGCCTGTGCTTCTAAATGAAGAGGCAAAAGTTGTTTCAATTCGGGCAAAATTTTGAGTGCTTTTCACGTTCGGGATTTTATCTATTCCCGCTCCTTTATAGTATGCATAATTACCCATACCCATGTGAGTATAGTTGCTGTTTAGTATGTTGGTCCGGTGACCGGGTGAGTTCATCCAGCCATCAACAAGTTTTTTGGCTAAGGTATAGTAGGTGTGAGTAAAAATAATTTTGCCTGTTCCGGCATATTTAAAATAACCACATTGAGATGGTGGGCAATAACTTTTACCATCGAAATTTAAAATATAATGGTCGTATATATTCTCGCCAACATATTCTCCGTTTAGTCCGGCTTTTTTCACCCTGTTTGAAACACTCGTTTTTCCCGGCACCCTGCTTGTATGAGAATAGAAATTTAATGCAACCATATCTTTTGAATGCCCTTGTGCGCTCACCTCAAGTTTTGGATGATGCTTTAAGGGTTTGCGGCCATGTTTTACTCTTTGCCGATTGGTTTCATAAAAAACAGCTGCATTTAAGAGCGCAAAATCAAAATTATCGGGATTGATTGTGTCTGCAAAATAACTATATGTAGTAAAATTGGTGTAATCGAAGTTATTATAAAATATTTCACGCCATGCCGATGTTTGACCAAACCCACAATTAAATACATTAATTATTAGTAATAAGGCTATTATCTTCTTCATTATGCTTCTCTTTTATCTCTGCGCAAGGCGCGTTTTTGTTTACGTGTTTCACGTTTTTCAATCCGTTTCGATATTCTCTCCTTCTGTTTATTAAACTGCTTCTTTTCCCTGTCCATTTTGTCCATAAAATCATTATCCATTAATTTGGACATGTTTATGGGCAGGGTTTCTTTTAGCTCCATTTCAACCCTAACAATTTGGTTTTCGTCGTTTTCGATGGTGGCCACGCATTTTGCAGGCACCAGGTATCCTTCATTATCGTAAAAGTTGTGGTAGCTTACTTTTAATTGCTTTATGGAAGTCATTTTTTCGGTATTTTCGCTTATAGTTCCAACAAACAAAAGCGGCAAGCCGCTTGCAAGATCAAACTGCATGATACCACGGGCGTTTAAGCCATGCTCATACAAGTTTAAATGGGCACAGTTTATACAGCGAGTGCCATCGGGGGCAATACTGCTCCATGCCAGGTTGTATTTATTGATAAAAGCCGTTGGGTACCAAACCATTTGTGCCAGGTATTTGAGCACGCATAAATCGGTAATTGATGCGGGGTTTAGAGCTACACCGCCAAGCAATTCGCGCCCCATTAAGCGGGCATGAATGCTGCCTTTTTTGTGTAAGTCGGAACCGGCACGTAACATTGGGAAACTGTTGCCCCCGGACTTGTACATGGGTTCAACAGCCGAAACGTGATCGTTTATGCTTATTTTTTTATTCATAGGAACACGGTATGCCGATGTGCTTACCCTTACTTTGTAATCGAAAAAGAGTTCGGTAACACGTTCTT
>SKHV01000313.1 GCA_007116765.1 Prolixibacteraceae bacterium
AATGACTAATACAATGAAAGAAATACAATCATTAATAGAAATATCGCAATCATACGGAAAGAACAAGTCTTTTGTAATTGCAGGCGGTGGAAATACCTCTTATAAAACCGACGATAAACTTTGGGTAAAAGCCAGTGGTTTTGCTTTGTCTACAATTACAGAAGAGGGTTTTGCCGTACTCGACCGGAAGAAACTTGCTGTGGTTTCTGAGAAAAGCTATAGCAGCGATCCTTTTGAGCGTGAACGTCAGATTAAAGACGATTTAGCCGATGCAACCATTACCAAAGATAAGCGTCCATCGGTGGAAACTTCGCTGCACGATTGTATCAATTATAAATTTGTGATTCACCTTCATCCAACTTTAGTAAATGGTGTAATGTGTGGTAATGAGGTAGAAAAGTTCATTGAGCCGCTTTTTGGTGCCGATTCACTTTATATTCCTTACATCGATCCGGGCTATATTTTATTTAAAGAAGTAGAAGCCAAGATTAAGGAATTTAGAGCCAATAAAGGTAGCGATCCAAAGGTGATTTTGCTCCAAAACCACGGTATTTTTGTGAGCGCCGATACCACACAGGAAGTAATTGATATTTATGATGAAATCATTGCCAAAATCGAAAAGGCAGTGCAAACGCCTGTCGATGAAACTGTATTGCCAGTTGCATCTCATGTTGTTGATGTAGCTCCTGCAATACGTGCCATTGTTTCAACAGAAGGGCTCAAAACAATCAAGGTCACCAATTCGGCCTTGGTGGATAAATTCAACTGTTGCGCCGAAGAGTATGCAAAAATTAGCATACCTTTTTCGCCCGACATTATTGTGTATTGCAAATCGAAGTACCTTTATATAGATGATGTTGAAACTCCTGAAAGCACCATTGCCCAATTCAAATCAAAATTTGAAAGCTTCGTCGCCGAGAATGCTTATCAACCGAAAGTGGTGTTTATTAAAGGTCTTGGTATGTTGTCGATTGGCGACAATGCTGCGCAAGCCAACATCATTAAAGAAGTGTTCGAAGATGCCATGAAAATATCGTGGTTGAGTGAATCGTTCGGTGGTCAGCATTTCATGACACCCGCACAAATCAACTTCATCGATACCTGGGAAGTGGAGAATTACCGCCGCAAGGTTTCAGCAGGTGCATCTGTAGGCAGGATCGAAAACAAAATTTGCATTGTAACCGGTGCAGCACAGGGTTTTGGCGAAGGCATTGCCCGCATAATGAAAGAAAACGGCGGAAACATAGTAGTGGCCGATTTGAACGACGAAGTGGGTGCTAGTACCAGTGCTTCGTTCAACGAAATTAAAAACAGCAGTCGTGCCATTTTTGTAAAAACCAACGTAGCCGATATGGTTTCGCTTTCAAACCTTATTCACCAAACCGTTTGTGAGTTTGGTGGTTTGGATGTTTTTGTGAGCAATGCCGGAATTTTACGTGCAGGCGGTTTAGATGAAATGTCACCCGAAGACTTCGATCTGGTGACCAAAATCAATTACAATGCTTATTTTTATTGTGTGAAAGCAGCTTCGCCTGTAATGAAGCTTCAAAATAAATTCAATACAAGCCTGTATGCCGATGTGATACAAATCAATTCCAAATCGGGTTTAGCAGGAAGCAAGAAAAACTTTGCATATGCAGGCGGTAAGTTTGGCGGAATTGGCCTTACCCAGTCATTTGCGCTTGAATTGGCACCCGACCGTATCAAGGTAAACTCCATTTGTCCGGGCAACTTTTACGAAGGTCCGCTGTGGAGCGACCCTGTTAACGGTTTGTTTGTACAGTATTTGAATGCAGGAAAAGTACCCGGGGCAAAAACAATCGACGATGTAAAAGCCTTCTACCTGGCACAAGTACCACTGGGCAAAGGCTGCACACCGGCCGATGTGACAAAAGCCGCTTTCTATGTTATAGAGCAGGAAAACGAAACAGGACAGGCTATTCCGGTTAGTGGGGGGCAGATAATGTTGAATTAATCACCCCCAGCCCCGTTTTGCTGAACTCATGCCGAAGCATAAAGGAGGGCTAAGGAGCTACCAGATTTGGTGAAAACGTTCTTTGGATATTGCTTATTCGAAATTCAAAATTTTAATATTCAATATCGAATACACAATATCCAATTTACAATATTTAGCCTTTAGCCTAATAAAGATATACAATGAATAGAAACGACAATGATGCAAATACCAAAAAATCCCCGCTAGTAGGTGGAGATTTAGGGGTAGTTAAGGCTATCATTTTTGATTTGGATGGAACAATACTCGACTCGGTTGCCGATATTGCAAGTGCCAATAATCAGGTACTTACAAAGCATGGACTTCAAACTCATGATGTTGAAGCCTACATTGGTTTTATCGGTAATGGAGCACGACGATTGGTGCAACTTGCGTTACCAGCTCAGTTTGCTGAAAAGGAAGACGTAGTTGATCGGTTTCTTGAAGAATACAAATTGGCCTATAAGGCAAATATAGTTGATAAAAGCACCTTGTTTGAAGGTATTCTTGAATTGTTGAAATGGCTTAATGAAGTTAATATCCCAATTGCCATCAATACCAACAAGCCACACGACCAGACAATGCTGATTGCCGGAAAATTGTTGCAGGCGTATGATTTTGCGGCAATACTGGGGCAAAAGGATGAAAACCCTAAGAAGCCCGACCCGTTTGGTGCCTCTTGGATAGCAAGTCAACTGGGACTAAAACCCGGGGAAGTTTTATTTGTGGGCGATTCGGCTGTAGATGTAAAAACAGCTCAAAATGCAGGTATGCAGTTGGTTGGCGTGAGCTGGGGTTACAGCAAAGAAAATGAATTTGCCGATGCCGGATGTGAAACAATAGTTGATACGGCATCGGAATTGAGAACTTTGATTGAAGCACGAATAAAGATATTGCCAATGAAGTGACATTGGAACACGTGTAGGGTAAAGGAGTTTGATGACTCAGACCGATAAGCCCGCCAATTAATTATTTATAAAATATTGAAAATGAAAACAAAAGCAGTAAGATTATACGGCAAGAAAGACCTTCGTTTAGAAGAGTTTGAACTGCCCAAAATAAGTGCCGATGAAATTTTGGCGAAAGTAGTGTGCGACAGCCTTTGCATGTCGAGCTATAAAGCGGCTACTCAGGCCAGCGATCATAAAAGGATTCCCGACGATATTGCAGAAAATCCTATCGTAATTGGTCATGAGTTTGCCGGCGAAATTGTTGAAGTAGGTGAAAACTGGAAGCATAAGTTTAAACCGGGCATGAAATACTCTATCCAGCCCGCTATTTATTACGAAGATGGCCCGGTAGGGGTGTTAAGCGCACCTGGATATTCATATAAACATATTGGCGGAGATGCTACCTATGTGATTATTCCCAAGGACGTATTGGTGCAAGATTGCCTTTTGGCTTATGAGGGCCCGGGCTATTATCCCGCATCATTGGCTGAGCCTTTGAGCTGTGTGATTGGTGCCATGCATGCCAACTATCACACTACTCCTGGGTCGTACATTCACAAAATGGAGATTGTTGATGGTGGTAAAATGGCTATTCTGGCCGGAGTGGGCCCCATGGGGTTGGCCGCTATCAACTATGTGGTAAATCGCGAAGATAGAAAACCATCACTTTGTGTAGTGACCGATATCGATCAATCACGAT
>SKHV01000144.1 GCA_007116765.1 Prolixibacteraceae bacterium
AAGGGTACGCTTTCCAGATACTCAATATACGAACTATCAAAGCCCCTCAACGTAGTTGAAA
The DNA here is from genome assembly GCA_007116765.1 of Prolixibacteraceae bacterium. Lineage (GTDB taxonomy): Bacteria > Bacteroidota > Bacteroidia > Bacteroidales > Prolixibacteraceae > Roseimarinus. The sequence continues at coordinate 62 of SKHV01000144.1, forward strand.
AGATAATTTTGAAACTGAGATCATGAGCCATTTTTAGCATATCTACGCAGTTAGGGTGCATAAAAGGCTCGCTAAAACCTGTGAATATAATTGTCAGATCCTTCCCAGCTACTTTTGACAAGCACTTTTCATAGGTTTCCATGCTCATCCCCATTTCATCACTGCGTTTCTTGTAGGCCGCTACTATCTTATCTTGTGGACAGTAAACACAGTTATTAACACATCCAATGTGGGTTGTAATCTCCAAGGTATTTGTTTCCGGACCATTAAGCACAAACCCGCATTTATCTGTGCCTACTACAAGTGACCTGATATAATGGTCTAGATCACATAGATTAGCCATTTGGGTTCCCCATAATCATTTGTCGCTTGTAAACGTACTGCCCAACATGCTCAAGATTAACCCAAGGAAGTGCCCATATCTTACCACCAACACTTCTCCACATGTTACAAAAGTTCGTGTCCTCTCCAACGTAGTGCTTATGCCCGTCTTCCCCCTTCACTAGATCAGTCTGGAAGTACATGAACATATCACAGTCCCCGTATAAAAAGGTGTAGCCTTTGGCCGCGATATCGAACGCTTCTTGAAACCTCTTAAAAACTTTTCGGTTGATCATCATAAAACCCGTTGGCAAGTGCCGCACAGACACTGGAATGGTGGGGTCAGAAACCGTTTCTAAGGGGCTGAACATGTCTCCGTCCATGTTTGCTGCAAAGTATTTCAGTTGATCAGGAGGGCAGCCTTGGGTAACTAAGTAGTGAACCATGTTCCAGTCTATTTCTTTTTTAGGATATAAACCTCCGACAATAAGCTTTTCCTCGTTATTGCTGTGTTTGATCAGTTCCAAAACGTCATTGGTGCTAAATCCGATATCCGAGTCGATAAAAAGTAAGTGCGTCCACTGCTCGTCTTCGTCGTTCATAAACATATGGGCAATCTCGTTCCTGGCCCACTCGATATAGCAGCTACCAAAAACACCTTGGGTTTTGGTCTTAATACCCAAGTTATTCAATTCGTTAACAGCTGAAACCATAGATACGTAGAAATGTTGGGTTACATCTTTCTGGGCCGGGGTTCCAATCATTAATTTTACTTCGCTGGTTTCCATGGCTACACCTCCAACCTATTAGCAATTTTACGTTCATACACGTAGCTTCCACTATGCCCGACATTAACCCAGGACAGTAACCAAACTTTCCCACCAATACTCCTGTACATGTGGCAAAAGTTAATGTCTTCCCCTAAGTACCCATGTTCTTTGTGCAGGCTAGTCTTGAAAAACTGAGTAGATAAAAAACCATCTCTGTTCTGGTATTCCAACAACCCTAAGTCGCTGTTTTTCATCTCCAGAAATACGTTTTTGTCAATAAGCATAAACCCAGTCATACAGTGGTAGACTTCGACAGGCTCTGTAAGATCTGAGTTTTTATGAATAGGCGCAAATCCAAAAGAATCTACATGCCCGGAAAACTTAGCAAGGTCCTCAGGAGGGCAGCCTTCTTGTAGCAACTGTGCTATATACCCATAGTCAATATTTTGTCTTGGGTACACCCCAGAAACAATTTTTCGTTCCTCATTGGCATATTTGATTAAGTCAATTACATCAGCAGATTTGAATGAAATATCAGAATCAATAAATAGAAGATGAGAAAGCTCATCAATTTGCATAAACGCATCCACAATAGAGTTTCGAGCATCGTCTATAAAGTTATTCCCAATTTCAAAACAGTGGGCAATCATGTCTGGGATCTTCTTTGTGGTAGTGAATAGCCCAGATACATATTCATTCTTCACTTCTGAATAGCAGGGGGTACCAATCAGTACTTTCTTCACATAGGGGTTGATCTCGTTTGACATTTTGGGCTCCTTTTTAAGGTTTAATGAAGTAGTTCTAAACACTATTTGCCAAAAATTTGTTCCACAACTGCACAAATGCTATCAGTACTTTCAATTCCATTGTGCTCGATTATTTCTAGAACAGTGTATAACTTACGGGTGCAGCACTTCTCTAGTGAGTAGTCTATAACCTTCTTAACAACATCATGTAACTCACCAAAAAATTCTATGTGGGTTATGCTACCTTCTTGTTTCTTAAGATTGGTAAAATATTTTAACTCAGATGTTTCCACACTACAGTAGCTTAGAACTTCTTCAAACGCTGTAGGATTTTCAAGATCCATGAAATCTTCAAGATAGAATGTTGAAGTTACTTCCTTCTTCATGTTCTTATTGAAATAACTTATTTGCTTTAAGATTCCATGTGTCGCGTACAACACATCTTTTGTTGAGGGAGTTCTAGGTGAGCCCTTATAGGTTATCCACTCGTCATTAGCTAAACTCTTTGCATAGCTATATATCTGGGCTTTAACGTCTCTTCTGGCTAAATAAAAAGTACAAGTAGGTTTATAGTGTTTTACTAGATCGAAGAACTTGGCTTTCTTGTAGTACTCTAAAAACTCAACGTGTACTGGTAGTATGGAAATATCCCTCTGGGATGTTTTTCTTAAAACGAAACTTAGGTAGTCTTCATAGTCCAGGGATATGTCTTTCTCCAAACCAAACATCGAGGGGTTAAACCATTCCTCAATGTACCCAACACTGTTGGTATTATTCAACACATCAAAAAATAGGTGTGATCCACACCTATGGGTGGTAATAAGAAGTATTTTTTTTGATAACGGCACAAGGTTGTCTGGCCGCGCCAAACCTTTACCCATAATTTTTTTGACGTGTTCACCGAAATAAGGGTTACGGTGGCTGAATAGTTCTTTGTTGGGCAAAGGAATTTCAGCCGAGTTTGTGGCGAGGGTCATGAGCTACCTACTCTTCTTTTCTAGCTGGAATAATTTTACCACTAACATCTTCATAACTTTTCTCCCCATCCTCATTTACAACCTCCATGGTTACCATCTGGGGTTCCTCAATCGAGTAGTCTATTTGGTGAGTCATCCACTCAATATCCTCCTTAGAGTGCAGCATATCAAGAATTTTTTCTTGGCCTACCTTAGGAAGTTTTCCAAACACTATTGGAACGCCCAAATGCTCTCCAAGAGTGCATCGTTGGAACTCACAAAAAGAAACGGTGTTCCGTGACATCGCTATACAGTTATAATACCCTTCCTCTGCTGGAAAATAAGCCGGTTGAATAATTATTGTGTAGCAATCAATCGCTTCTTCCTTAAACCAGACTGAATGAATAACATTATTTAGCTTCATTTGGACCTCATAACCAGAGCCAGGCTAAATTGTAGCCTAGCTCTGGTTTTTGTTGGTTAGAGTTAAATTACTTGGCCTATATTATATTATGCGTTATTAGAAAAAAAAGTTAAGTAAAAATTTGAAATTATTTTTAAGCTGCTGCAAGCCCCCAAAACTTAAGGAATTCCTTAACAACTCCGATCTCTCCAACACCTTCTTTACCCAGATCCACTTCTGAGTAGCAAAGCACACCACTACGGTTCGTGTAATTCAAACACTCCGACATTAGCTGCACATTGTCAGTCATCAAGTCCATGGGGATAGGTTCCGGCATAAGTCTGTACCCATTAGGATTATTATCAGCATCTACATTCGTATG
>SKHV01000480.1 GCA_007116765.1 Prolixibacteraceae bacterium
AGCTATTGAAGACTCCGTTGTTGTTTGTTACATCTCTCAAGGTGATGGAATTCATGGGGGAAAGATAGTGAAAATTTTGGTTTTTGAGGGTTGTTTTGCCTGAGCAGAGGCTACAAAAAATAAAATATCAACAAAGCATAAGGTGTTGATTTTATATTAATTCTAAATATTTGGGTTACTTTGTTTTGGGTTTGCTTGGGGTGGTGCACGTTATGCATAACAGGTTAAGCGAGATCGACCAAATGGACAAGGAAAACAAAAGCCATATCCTACACGTACTCGACGGTTTTATTAAATCCGTTAAAATTAAAAATATAGTCGCGCTTTGACCTTTGTTGGCTACTGAAATCAATATACTTCGAAATCTCGAAGGGAGTTTCTAAGAAAATATGAGAGGTCGCCCCGCTGACAGTAATTGGACTATAGAAATCGTTGTGGAAAAGAAAAATGAAGTGATAAGCCAAGGTAATTGGAATAAAAAAAATTGCACCATCTTAAAGAATAAGATTTCTTTCTCTTAACTACTCCGGAAAAACCAACGGACGGGTTAGCTCTGCCGGATGTTTCCTGAAAAAATGACTCAGTTTCCCTCTGGCTCCTCCTAAAAAACGAAACCTGTATTTATAAAAGTAAATACCACCCTCTTGTATATCTCCATACCAATACTCAAAGGTTCGTTTATCGTGATTGTACTTTTCCACTTTGATTTTGGATCCATCCACTTGGTAAAAATACATTTGCCCTTCGTTTGCATCATTTAATTTTTTTACTGTGGGCTTAAACTCTGATATCTGACCAAAAGCTAATCCATTTCCCGAAAACCGCATATACATATAAAACGCTCTCGGGTCTGTGCCATCCATTCTAACCAAATCCATATCTACCATGTAATATGCCATGGTATCAATCTTGTCAGAATAAATAAAAGGTTGTTTGCTCATTTTGTAATTCCGTTTTACCGGCTGCTTTCGCCCTTCCTCTTTTAAGGATTTCACCCAAGTTGGGCCAAACACTCCACTCGGACCAAATATTCCACAAGATGTACACAAAAAAAGAAGTATACTAAATATCAGCAACCGTTTTACCATGACTATAATTGTTCAATTAAAGCCCCGTAGCTGTAGATCGGAACAATGGATTTGACGTGAGTCGGTTATGGATAAAATCCTGAGAGTACATATGACTACTACCACCTACAGCTCCCCACCCCGTCTGGAAATTATTCTGCAATCTGAGGAATGTTTGTCCGTTGTTCAGCAATTGGTTGTAAGTGCTTTGTCTATATGTACCATGACGGCCTCCCGCAGGATTACCTCCTTGTAAAAGCCAGTTTCCTGCAAAATTTTGTCCCATCCTTTCTCCAGTAAAGACATCTGTCCCTAAAGTTAAAGAACCGCCTCCCATGGCAACTTGCACAGAACCACCACCAGTCCACCAACGGTCATCTCGATCACCAAGACCAGGAACAACATCATTATAGAAATTTCCTTGGACATTCCCCACTCTAAATCCGGCATATCCAACACGCTGGTTTCTGCCCTCTGAATTAAAAACAAAATTTGAGCCCAATGTAAATGAGTTTTCAAAAGTATTTGAGACACCAGTTGCAGATTGGTTATTAAATGTATTTAATGCCAATGAAGGTGCTTGCCCTCCTCCAACAGTAATGCTGGGACTAGCAACAAAATCAAACTGCAACTGATTCCTTCCGGTACTTCCGCTGGTAGTTCCAAGTCCAAAATTTGAAATGTTTACATTAAAGTTTGCCGCTCCCATAAAGTTACCTGACTGACCTGAGATACCTACACCTAAACTCCCAGTAAAATTTCCATCACCTGTAACTGACAATCCAGCCATCCCTGTAACTGATGGGCCACCATTTACAGAATCGCCTTCATGATCACTAAACAAAATCGGATTCCCCCGCATAATATCATAGGGGCTAAATCCGGGGTGTCCTTTCGGATCCATATTCCAACGTTGAACAGCCCTCGGATCATACTCCCAAAACTCAGCCGTATAGTGGTTTCCGGAACCTTTTACTTCGTCAACTTTCTCTTGCGTGTTAAACCCATACCTGTATAACCTTCTCACCAGTCTATATTATAAATAAACTCATAGGTGTTTCCTGAATTTAATGTCACTGTACTTGAAAAGTAATATGATTTAGATAAATCAATATTGGCCTCAATGATATTCTTTGGATTAGTTATTTTTTTATTAAACAGCTGTTGAACTTCATTTTCATGTAATTCAAAAAAACTAAGATCTACATCATCAGCTATAAAAGGAAGTGCAATATATATTTTACAAGTCAATATAGTATCATAATCAAGTGTTTTTTCTAAAAGCATAATATTTGACCCAAGAACCTTTTCTTTTTTATTGGCTTCGCGAATTATTGACAATAAAACGCTATCCTTTTCAAAGAATTCATAAATAAAAACTTTATTTGTATCATTATAATACCTATGAACCAAGTCTAACTTATTATCGTAAATTCTCTTTATGGAAATTTGCTTATCTATAATGGAGTCGATTATAATGATGTCATTGTCGATGGTGTCAATACTTACACTAATGTTCTGCCCTACATTACTAGCTAACTTGCCCTCATTCCCTGTACACTTTGGTAACAAAATTAACAGTGGTAAAACAAATAAAATACTAACCTTCATGTCATTCACTTTCATCTGTTTCTAAATTATGATTATCATTAACCTTGATAGTATCAAATCCTTCTTTATGCCCAAGATGCCAACTTTCAATTTCTCTACCATCTATAGGAATTTTACATCCTGCTGGACAAACCAATGTATCAGGTGGTTTTGTGCTTGATTTTTTCTCAATCACCTCATTCCCAGAAGTAGCAATTTCTACTATATTCCTAATCTTATCAGCAACATCAGCAAGTGTTTTAGTTGATGGGGATTTCACGCCAGCTGCAAGCAAAAGAGCCTCAATATCTACGCTCTCAACATCATTCTGAGCCTTGTATTTTGTTGGACTAACTCCTCCTTGGCGACTGGTTAGCTGGATACCGCCAGGAGAAGTTCCCCCCCCTCCTGTAAAATCAATTTTTGGAATAAGGCTAAATTGAGGCCACTTCGTGTATGCTGGCTTTTCGGACAAAACTGACCCCTTGGCTTCCATCGTTGTTGATCCATCTTCATTGATTTGAATAACGACTTCATGGTAGATGTCATAATATTCATAAACAATATGATAATCTGGAGAAAGAGCATTATCTCGTTGCGCTTTAACCCTATGATATTTATTACTAATTTCAATGTAATTTGTGCTTTTCTGCCCGTCAGGCTGGATAGTTGTTACAGCTAAATACTCTGTGTTTCCATCTGGATCTATGAAAATCAATGGATTATTTAGTCCAAATCTATATGGTGATATTCCAGGATGAATTTTGAAATCTTTATCTTCACTGAGCCATCTCCCAATCCTCGGATCATACATCCTCGCCCCAAAATCATACGAATTTCCACTACCTTTCATTTCATCATCCTTCTCTTGACCATTAAACCCATACCGATATTCCCCAACATTATACTGTCTTCCCGGTAAGCCCCAGCCGAAGGGATACACCTCGCTTCGAGACAGAAGTACGGGGTAATATG
>SKHV01000218.1 GCA_007116765.1 Prolixibacteraceae bacterium
ACATTACCAAAAAGCATTCCAATTCCTGCCATAGCAGAAATAGAAACAACAGCTTTAATCAATTCAGAATTCTTGGTAATAAATTCTTCAATAGCAGAAGTAGCAGATTGTAGGCCACTCACAATAACATGGAATACACTCAATAAACCAGCTTCACCAAGAGCAATAAATACGTTTTTTAATCTATCACGAAAGTTCTTCCATGCTAAAGAAAGCCCTTCAATCTGAGTCATCTGCATTCTTGCAGCGGCACCAAATTCTTCAGTCTGTAGAATAGCATTTCTTAATGTTCCACTTCCATCAGCGACAGCTTTCATTAAAATAGAAGTTACCTGTGAAGCACGCACACCAAAAAATTCAGCAGCTCTACCTGTATCTACAGAATGTGTTTCTACATCCCATAATAACGGTAATAAATTCTCTAATGCTTTTTCCCATCCAACAACCTTGGGATTAATAGCATCCATTGAAATGCCCATAGCATTCATTGCATCTATTAATTTTGCATTAGGAGAAACTAAACTAATGAGCATTTTACGAAGTCCAGTACCCATTGTACTTGCCCGAATACCACGATCAGCAAGTACCATTAACGTACCAGAAACTTCATTTAAACTTAGACCTGCTTCACTACCATAAGCACCAACATAGTTAAAAGCAGTTGCTAATTTATCAATATTTAATTTAGATTTATTGATTGCATTTGCAAAAACATCAGATACCCTAGCTGATTCGACAGCTTCTAATGAAAATGCACGAATAGTGGTTGTGATTAAATCTGCAACTGTTTTAAAATCAGATAATGTACCAGTAGCAAGGTTCGCAACAGCTTGAACAGCGGCTAGTGATTCATTCATAGTGAAACCAGCCTGACCAAGCACCTGCATACCAGAAGCTACTTCATCTGCTGAAAACTTTGTGCTTCTTGCTACATCTTTAATAGCATCTCCCAAAATACTACTTTGAGAACGTGTTATGTTTAAAATAGCTTCTAAATTGCGTAATGCCTGATCGAAAGTGGCAATTGTTGCCACCACTTCCCTCATTGCACTACGTAAACTAAGTAAAACAGCAGAAGCAGCAATAAATGCAGCATAGGAGCGCATTCTACCCTGAACTACAGAAATGGATTCCCCAAACATTCGCTGTAAACGGGAAGTCTTTTTAACTTCATTTCCATACTGAGATAACGGTCGAACTCCCGCAGAATAATCCTGGGCAACTTGTTTTGTTTTTTTACTTTGATTACCTAATTGAGTGTTTAAATCAGCTATAGATTTACCACTACTTTCTGCCATTAATTGGTATAATCGTAAGCCATTTGTAGCTTCTCTAACATCATTAATACTTTGTTTTGTATTAACCCCGGCTGATTGAATACTTCCAAAAGCAGCACCAGCTTGAGCAGTTGCTTTAGAAACAGTTTGTCTACCAAGATGTGCCGACTGACTATTATAATATTTAAGAGCAGCCGCAGCTTGCCTCACACTATTAGTAACACTATCAACTGATGTGCGTACTTTATTGTACGCTTGTTCTACTTTAGTGCCTATTTGTTCTATATTCTTTGCTGGTTGAGTATTTTGTAGTTGTTTTGAAGGTTGCAAAACCTGATTCATCGCTGTTTTCAACTTACGAAAACCATCAATAACACTTCGCTGAATACCACCAGCAATATTTATGAATAAGCCGCCGCGTGATGACATTTTAAGCTCCTACAGCCTTGTTTGATTTCTTTGCCCAATTTTTATGTTGATACATCATTTTATTAGTTAATTCATTTAATTCTTCTTGTGACATACTTTCATATTCTTTGGGGTCTCTAAATAGGGGCAAAGCTTGTTTCTTTTGTTGTTCATCTAATTTATCTACATTACTTTTATTTTTATTTTGTTTATCTAAATCAATACCAGAAAGAGCTGCAAAGAATTTATATTTTTCATACTTTTGCTCAACGGCAAATTGAAACATGGACTGTATTTGTCCAATGTGAAGACCCCCGTTATAAAAATGAAGATAATGAAAATGTTCAATTTTATATTGGGGGAACTTCATCATTACGTGTAAAGCTACCTCATCAAAATCTATTTGTTCGGCGTTTGAGCCTGAATTAGACTCTTCGCCCTCTTGAAGAGGCTCTGGAAGTTTTTTAAAAAACCCTCGTAATTAACTTCAAAAATTGTCTCAGCTATTGTGTACAGTTGATTATTTGTTAATTCATTAAAAGTAGGACGCTGTTCTTCATCAACAACATACTCTAAAATGATTTCCAAATTATCAGAAATGATAGTTTGAATAAAAATGAGTGCTTCTTCATTAGAAACATTTTCAGTTGAAAATTCTTCACTCATTTTAGAAAGGACATCAACAAGACGAGAAGTGAGATCAAATTGATCTTTTGCGGAGAGGGGGAAAATTTTGATAGTACGTAATTCACGTACACCAATCTCAACTTCCTTAATTTCAGGATTCAACTTTTTACTCATACATTCCTCCAAACAGGATTTTGTTGTTTTCTTCTAAAAGAAGATTGAAAAATGGGGAGGGAATACCCTCCCCATTGCATTACCAAGTTAGAAATTAATCAAAATAGATACGGCCCAAAGGAGCCTCATCCCAGACGACATTACCACCAGCAACATCCGAATCAGCACGTTTTGCTTCAAACGTCACAGGAACATTAGCATTATCAGCAGCGTTGAAACTAATTTCAACATTACTGGTAGCCTGTGCCCTTGGGAAGATGATAAACATGTGATTCACTTTATTCGGGTAAGTATAAATAGCTTCCATACGAATAAAGTCAGGTTCTTTCACAGTACCAAGTGGGATTTCACCACTATGAGCATCATCATAGCCTTCTGAAGCATCCAGTCCACGAGCATACGCAAGGTTCTTGGGATGCAGTTCTTTGAACTCACATTCCAGTGCAGCGGTTTCACTCAAAGGAATCGTCATATCTTCCAATTGAGGAAAACCAGACAGCAAACGCCAGTATTCAATGTTGGTCACAAAATTGGTGGTATTCAACGCACCAAGAGAATCAGCTTGTTCATCAAGCACTCTGTTTTTTTCAGCAATATGGTCACTGCTTTTGCCTACTAAAATTTTAGCAAGCCCCAACGCAATAGTTGAAGTATCTTTGGTCACTGGTCCGGTTCTTTTAGACATACTAAAATCCTCCTAAATAGTTAATTACATTCTATACCAATCAGTTTCCTAAAAACATTCCGTAAGGATTGAAGTAAAAGTTTATGAAGGGAAAAAGTTAATAATATTTTCGTGACGACAATTTTCACGAAAACAAACCATTTTAACTGATCCAAATATTTCTAAATCAATCACATTTCCATGGTTTGTTGATTTTCCAAATTTGAAAATGAAAATACCATTTGGTTTTCTTTTTAAAAGTTTCTTCCCGCATTTCTCACATAAAATCCAAGAAAAGTTATTTGATGAAGTCATGTCCAGACCGCTCCCCACTTTAAAGTAGTCATTAACCAAATCATCTTAGACTGATCAGGATTGTATGTGATTTTACTTTCATTTTCAACAATAACAAAAAGTCCTCCTATTTCTTTCCAAGGAGATTGGAAAGTATCATATAATGTAATGTGCCCAGGTTCTAAT
>SKHV01000283.1 GCA_007116765.1 Prolixibacteraceae bacterium
CAACCGCACAAACCGGAGGTGTTATTCTTGGTATATTTATTTTAGGCGAAATTTTATTTTATGGCTCACTATTTTTTCTGGGAAAAGAGGTTTTGCTTATTGTAAAAGACAATTTCAAAAATTGGTTTAAACCGAAGAATAAAAGGCAGGAACAATAAAAAAAGGAAGCAAAAACATACAGATAACTAGCAAGCGATATTTTTAATTAATTCACATCAAAAAATGGGTAATGGGAACTAACCCACTACCCATTTTGAATAATATCTCGAATTGAATTCTTACATTTAGAACACCCAATAAGCAAAAATTAATTACGTACTATTTCACTATCAGGTTCACACACTACACGGAAACCTATACCTCTGAAATCGGAGTACCACCATATACTTTTAGGTTGCTGGGGGTCGGTTCGTAACCACTCTTCATTTTTCGTATGACTTCTGGCAGCTGAACGTAACTCGTCGGCTTCAGATCCATAAAAACCACCACGTACTACTCGTTCTGCTCCGGTAGCCGGGCCTGTTGGATCAACTACATTTTCGGATGTTTGCGAATAGGCGTCGGGGGCATACCAGTCGGAACAGTATTCCTTAACGTTACCTCCCATATTTATCAAACCCCATGGGTTTGCCTGCACAAACGAAGGTTCTTGAGTACGTGAGCCAGAATTAAGGGTAAAAACAGCGTAATTGTTAATTTCGGTTGTATCTAGACCAAATATTTTATTGCGCAAGCCCTTTTCAACCATTCTTTTGGGATTACCCTCAAAAAAATAAGGTGTTTGAGTTCCGGCCCTATAAGCATATTCCCATTCGGCCTCGGTGGGCAAACGGTAATTTTTACCGGTTTTAAGCGATAACCATTTGCAGTAAATTTCGGCTGCATAATGTGTCATTGTAATTGCCGGTCTGCTGCCGCTGCCCCATCCCTGATCGGGAATTCCAAAAGGAGGCGTAGGACCACTTATTCCATCAACGAGTGATTCGTTGCGAGCCATAATTTCAAAAGGATCGATACGACCCTCGGACATGGTTTCGCTATAAAACGACCAAAATTCGTTCCAGGTAACTTCTATCTCACCCATGAAAAATGGCGAAAGAGTAACTTCTCTTACCGGACCTTCGTCATCGTTACGTAAAGGTTCATTTTCGGGGCTTCCCATTAAAAATGTGCCACCGTCAACAGCAATCATATTGAACGATACCGATGTATTAGGAATACGTTCGGTAAAGTTTTCAAAACTGGTAAGGGTTGTGCTTTCGCTATATATTTCACGATCATCCTGTTCTCCGTAACCCGGTATTCCGGCCATTCGCTCGTGCGAAAAATTAGGATTGTAGTGCCCTACGTCTAAATGACAACTAATACACTGCAAATCAAACTTTTCGACATTCATTTCATAATAAAGGTGAGCGGTTCCACCGTCCTGCGATAATCCCTTTGGAAATAGATTTTGGTGACAAGCCACACACGATTCGTTATACACAATTTTCACGGCATGTTCCAATTGTCTTTTGCTTTCCCAATCGAACGACTCGTGATCTTTAAAATGGAATGCGTATAAATCGTGTAAACCGGTTCTCACTTTAGCCGACAAGTGTTTGAAATCTCCTTTGGGAGGAAGATGACAATCGACACAACCTACCACCACTCCACTTTCGTTGTGATAGTGGGGTGATTGAGTCCACGCTTGATCGGCATGAGTATGAATATGGCACGACTGACAATATTCGTTGGTACTTGTGGCATCGAGCATTTTCTTGCTTCCTATTGTTAGCGAAACGCCTATTACCACACCCACAAATAAAATGAGTATAATTAGTTTTACTTTAACTTTTCTGTTGTTCATTCTTAATAGATAAAATATTGAAGCTATACACAGTTCACCATTACACTACCATGGAGCACCCGGAGCTCTTCCCGGAACAGGAGCTACACCTTCTTCGTAGTCGGCCACAGGTCCCATTGCATATTCTGTTGGTCCATAACGCAGGTTCGATGCCATTATTTCGTCCCAAGTAATTGCTTTTCCTGTATATGCAGCTTCGCGTCCCAAAATTGCAACCATTGTTGAATTTGCAATATCTTCAGCTTGATTTATTCTTTTGTTCAAACGAACCGATTCAACAAAGTGAATATGTTCCTGATCGTATGCATTTTTAACAGGTTTTGAATCGTAGTCGTATTTCCAAATTTCATTTCCTTCAAAATCTTCGGCTCTGATTCCACCATTCCAGAGATACATCACCCCTTTTGTTCCCATAATCGACTCGGATACATTGTTTTCGCAACCATCTATTTGACGGGCAGTGGCCAACATTCGCTTATTGTTTCCATAACGGTAATCGATACTGAAAAAGTCGAAAATATCGCCGCTTAAGCGTTGAGCACGACCTCCATAACCTACGGCTCGCTCGGGCAATAGACCTGTAAACCAAGTTGCAATGTCGATATTGTGAATGCCTTGATCGAGTAAATGGTCGCCACTAAGCCACTTCACGTTAAACCAGTTACGAATGTGATATTCCATGTCAGACCATTCGGGACGCCTACGGCGATTCCACCATGCCCCTTGATCCCAATGAGCCGTAGCTGAAACTACATCGCCAATAATGCCGTTTTTAATTTGAATGTAGGCTTCCCAATAATCGCGGCTATGCCTGCGTTGGTTTCCGGTAACAACAGTTAAACCTGCAGCTGTTGCCTGACGTGAAGCTACAAGTACCTGACGAATTCCAACAGGATCAACCGCTGCGGGTTTTTCCATGAATATATGTTTGTTTGCAGCTACTGCAGCACTAAATTGCTCGGGGTGAAAATGTGTAGGAGTACAAATTAATACCACGTCAATATCTTGCTCAAGTAGTTTTTTATACGCATCGAACCCTATAAAGCACATGTTATCGGCAACTTTATTGTTTCTTTCGTTAGCCAGTTTTTCTTTACAATTGTTGAGTCTGTCTTGCATTACATCAGCAAGTGCAACAATAGAAAGGTCGTTTCCTGCATTTAAGAAATTGAATGCTGCGCCTGTTCCGCGATCTCCACAGCCAATTAAGCCTGCTCTTAGAGGTTTCCCATCAGGAGCCTTGTCAACAAATGAAAACATACCTAATTGCTCAGGAGTGAATTTTCCCTGACTTTTATTTTCTTTTCCGCTACATGAAGTCATAAGCGGAGTCATCGCTACAGGAACAGCTGCCCCGATTAACGCGGTTCGTGTTAAAAAATCTCTTCTTCTCATTTTACTTTATTATAAACCAATTTAATAAATTGATTCTGTCAGTTTACTCTAAATATATTGTAAACTGACAGAATGGCTCATCTATTTTGTTCAAAATTAAAAATCTAAACCACAAAATTAAATATTACGATTATGCAGCCACTTTCTTTTTCTTTTCAAATTTAAGAAACAAAAATAAGAAAGATATACTTAAAACTACAGCTAAAATAATCATATATTGAAGTGTTGATGCTCCTGCAGCTAAATCGTCACCCAACTTCACAATCTGTATATCGTAAATTGCACCAAGAGCCGGCTGGGCAATTGCGCCACCTAGGAATCCAATTCCACCCATAATAGCCAGGCCAAGCGCCCCACTCATAGGTGCTTTTTCAGCAAC
>SKHV01000504.1 GCA_007116765.1 Prolixibacteraceae bacterium
TTCTCCCATTGTATTTGTCACATTATCTTTTCTGAAAATTACCTCAATTCCTTTAAAGTCGGCTTTATACTCTGTCATTGTATACCATTTCAAGTCCTGAGTTTTCATTCCAAACTCTGGCAAATCCTGCTGAGTAAAAGCAATTGTTGCCTGACGGAGGCGATCGGTTCTGAAGTTGAAGCAAATTACCACATCGTCCTTTTCAAAGGTTGCCAATGGCTTTCCGTCGTTATCGGTGAATACAATAGGTTGCATGAATTCATCAGTCACTCCGGCGTCGTAGCTTTTCTTAACGGCAGCTAGAACATCGGTAGCTTTCTCACCATCCCCGTTAAGCCACAGGTCGTAAGCCAGTTTCATCCTATCGTAATTTTTGTCGCGATCCATTCCATAGTAACGCCCTATAAGCGATGCAAAACGAGCATTTGTTGGTTTTAAATCTTCGAGATCGTTTTCGATAAAGCCATAACCTGATCGTGGGTCGGTATCGCGCCCATCGGTAAGGCCATGAATAAAAATATCTTTCAAGCCCATATCAGTAGCAATTTGAGACAAAGCCACCATGTGCTTACTTAATGAGTGTACACCTCCGGGTCCAACAAGTCCTACTAAATGTACTTTTTTGTTGTTTTCTTTTGCATATTTATAAGCCTTTAATATTTGAGGGTGTTGCCATAACGACTTGTCTCTGATAGCAAGTGTAATTTTTACCATATCCTGATACAAAACACGTCCGGCACCAAGATTAAGATGGCCTACTTCAGAGTTTCCCATTTGCCCGTCGGGCAAACCCACATGTTCTCCACTAGCCAGGAGTTTTGAATTAGGATATTGCTCCAATAACGAATCCATAAATGGTGTTGGTGCAGTTTTTACAATGTCGGTTTTATCTCCTTTTCCAATTCCCCAACCGTCGAGAATCATCAACAAGGTTTTCTTTTTTAATGTCATATTGTGTAAGTGAATTATTTTATGATTAATCTTCGCAAATTTATTCAGTTTTTATATAACAACAAAAGTACTTGTTTTGATTTGCTTAAAACTTAAAATTCAATTAATTCAGAAAATATTTTAAAGGCATCAAAAAAAAATTGATATTTTTTCAATAAATATTGATGAAGACGTGTAGATTTTCAAAAGTTTTGTATTTTGCCCATGTTTTGGAGAACAAAAGAATTAATAACTCAGAAACAAGAAAAAGCATTTTACTTAGACTGACTAACAGCATTATACTTAAATTATCAAACAAAAAAACACAGTTAAAATGAGCACATCGAAACCCAGAATAATTAAGGATTACGAAAAACTACCAATTGATTTGCAAGAGCAAATAAAACTTGAGTATCCATACGGGTTCAGCGACAACCTGATTACCTTTACTAATAAGGATGGTCTTATTGTGAGTGCTCTTCCTTTTGAAACTGAAGATCGTTATTATATGGTACGTATGACAGTAAATGAGGCCATTAAAATTGTGGAAGACGATGAAGATTTTGATGCCGATGGTGCACTCAAAGAAGGAATTAAAGAAGAGTATGAAAATAAGTACAACGACATTGACGACATTGACGATTTAGCCGATGAGGTAAGTGACGACGAAAGCGTTTTTGAATAATTGCCTTTACCTTAAAAAGAATTACAACACAAAAGGATCTTCAGAGACTCCTTTTTTGTGTAACACAGCTTAATTTGTTTAGCAATTTATGTTTAATAATTTAATGCCAAAACAGCAAAAAAATAGAGACTGCCCATTTCGGACAGCCTCCTCAAACTTTCAATTGTTCTCCTCCTTCAAATTAACCACCCCCTATAAATCTAAATCTAACGCCCTTATCCCCGGTAATTAATTATATTACAAATATAAGAATTCGAATAGTATATTAAAACATCGGAATCTATACAAATACTATACAACTATTGAAGCAATTTATGTGACTTTTGTTACAGCAAAACAAAACAGTTGCATATACTTTTGTTCTCAAATTTTAATATACGCAATTATGCTACATACAAGTCTAGAACATATATTATCAAAAAGTGATTTCCAAAAAGTAATTGAAGGCAATGAAAGTGTGATGATTTGCTGTGGACGAATGGGACCTATGTGTATTCCGGTATACGAAGCTATGACAAAATTGAAAGAGAAATACAAAAACGTTACTTTTGCCGACATGGAATTTGACATTCCCGATGCCAAGGTGATAAGAAATGCCCCTGAAGCTAAAAACTTTATGGGATTACCCTTTACTTTTTTTTACAAAAAAGGGGAAACAGTGCATGCTACAAGTTCAATATTATCGCAAACTCAAATTGAAGATATATTGGACAAATATCTTTAAACCATTAAAGAAAATATATTCATAAGTTTATTTTTGAACAATAAATATTTATAAAAATGAAAACAGTAAAAATACTTATAGCTATAGTAGCCTTACTTACAGCTACAACTTCAATAAAAGCTACAAATCCTTCAACTGACAGCAAAACTTTTGCCTTGCAAATGACTAAGTCTGAATTTCTTGAAAAAATCATGGATTATGAAAACAACCCTACCGAATGGGTTTATAAAGGCGACAAACCCAGCTTAATTGACTTTTATGCCGACTGGTGCGGACCATGCAGGATTACATCGCCAATTTTAGAAGAACTGGCAGAAGAATATGATGGAAAAATTTACATCTATAAAGTAAATGTTGATTACGAAAAAGAATTAGCTCAAGTATTTGGAGTTACTGGCATTCCCGCATTTTTATATGTTCCAATGGAAGGCAAACCCTCAATGACATCGGGGATAGCAAGAGACCGGGAGCAAACCAAAGAAATGTTTCGTTCATACATAGAGACAATTTTATTGGGTAACGCTCAGCCATAATATTTTCACATTCGCTTTAATGCGGTTGCAATAAGAAAAAAAGCAAAAACGACCAAAAACGCCCCACAAACACCTATAAGTATACGGTACACTTTATCGGTAAAGAGTTTTTTTCCCTTACTTACTGCTATCGAAATTGCAGAATACCATATATAATCTCCTAGAATATGGCCTAAGAAAAAGAAAACTATTCCCCAAATGCCAAATGCTTTTGAGTGATAGATATAGCCAATTCCAATTGTAGCCCACCATATAATCCAGTAAGGATTTGCCAGGCTCATAAGTGCGCCCGAGAGTAAAAGGTTGCCCCCTGCCGATTGTTCTCCATTCGTAGTTACAGATAAAGCAGGTAGCGATTTAAACATGCCCCAAGCCATCCAAAACATAATTGCTCCACCTGCAAAAGCCGAAATCATAAAAAACAACCGATGCTCCAATATAGGGCCCAAACCAATTAACAAGGCAACAATAAGCAACAACTCAAGCAACGCATGCCCGGTAATGAGCAATGGTCCCGCCTTTGCTCCGCGTGTGGTGCTTTCGCTAATTGTAACGGTTAATAACGGACCAGGCATCATTGCTCCCGAAAAAGCAATCACTATCGACGTAAAGAATATTGTCAGTAAAGCCAGCATTCAATATCTTCTTTGTTTTTATAAAACAATTCCTTATCAGCCCCCGACCAGTTTAGTGTCTCAAAATTGCCGGCATTAATCCATTCAA
>SKHV01000252.1 GCA_007116765.1 Prolixibacteraceae bacterium
CACTGGGTACTGGATGAGTCCTAAGTTCATAAGAATTACCCATTACTAATTACTCACTACTTTGTCAGTACAAAGTGTAAATTATCATGGATCAAGTATCAAGATTGATGGATGCTGGGTGATGGACTATTTCGACACAATGACTCTAATGACTAATGACCAATAACTGATGACCTAATGACTGATGACCTAATGACTTAATGACTGATGACCTCCTGACCAGAAAACCAGAAATCCAGCATCCAGAAATTCAGCCTTCAACTTACTTTAAACCCTTTCGGCTTTTCGCTGTTATATTCTGCATTAACGGAGAAGAGATTTTTATATGGAAGGAAAACAACGCTTGCCACATTGGATGAAAACCCCCATACCCGGAGGCGAGAAATATACACAGGTTAAAACCCTTATTCAACAACATAAACTGAATACCATTTGCACCAGTGGCAATTGCCCCAACCGGGCTGAATGCTGGAGCGCAGGTACGGCAAGTTTTATGATTTTGGGAAACAAATGCACCCGTAACTGCCGTTTTTGCGATGTGCCTAACATGATTCCCGATGAACCCGACTGGAACGAGCCCAAACGTTTGGCTCAAACCATCAAAACACTTGGGCTGAAACATTGTGTAATTACCTCGGTGGCACGCGACGATATGCCCGATGGCGGAGCTGCTTTTTGGGCCGAAACCATTCAAGTTTTGAAAGCTGAAAACCCGGGCATAACGCTCGAAGTGCTCATTCCCGATTTCGATGCTTCACCCGCCGATGTGCAAAAGGTAATTGATGCTCGCCCCGAAGTAATATCGCATAACCTCGAAACAGTAAGGAGGCTTACTCCTAAAGTACGCGACAGGGCAAGGTACTCGCGCAGTCTTGCTGTACTGAAACAAGTAGCAGCAAGTGGCGTGGTGGCCAAGTCGGGCATAATGCTTGGCCTGGGCGAAACCCGCGACGAGGTGTTGCAAGCCATGGACGACCTGCGCGAAGTGGGTTGCAAGGTGATGACCCTGGGGCAATACCTGTCACCATCGGAGCACCACCTGAAAATTGAAGAATTTATTAAGCCCGATGTTTTTAAATTTTATAAGGAAGAAGGATTAAAAAAAGGTTTTAGCTTTGTGGAAAGTACGCCACTTGTGCGTTCGTCGTACCACGCAGAATTGCATGTGAATGCATAAATTGAGAAATATGGATAACAAAATACAATCAAAAGTACTGTCGGTAAACAGCGTAACCGACTCGGCATATACACTGCGCATTGAGCGCAACGGTTTTGAATTTAAGGCGGGGCAATATCTCGTGCTGAGTATGCCCGGCGAACGAAAAGCCCGCGAATATTCGATTTACAGCTCCGAAACCGACGATTTTATCGAGCTGTTGATAAAAGAAGTTGAGCCGGGAGAAATGTCGCACCAGCTTAAATACCTCAAAGTCGGCACCAAAGTTGAAATTAGTGGGCCCTTTGGTTTTTTCATTTTAAAAAACGATGTAATCGATAGTAAGCAGCCCATAATTTTTGTGGCAACCGGTACCGGTATCTCGCCTTTCCGCAGCATAATACGCTCGAACCCTGCACTCGATTACACCATTTTGCACGGGGTGCGCTACAAAAGCGAAGCATACCACAAAACCGACTACGTACCCGAAAGGTACAAGCTTTGCTCATCGCGCGAAAACGGTATAGGTTACAAAGGTAGGGTTACAGACTATATTGCTGAAAACGGCATTAACCCCAATGCTCTATATTTTTTGTGCGGCAATTCGGCCATGGTAAACGAGGTAAGCGAAATGCTTGAGGAAAGGGGACTTCCGGCGGGCAATATCAAAACCGAAATATTTTTTTGATGCCGGTCACTGGAAATTAGTCATTGATTGGTCAGGTCGCTGCCGGATGATTCTCTTTAGCTCTATTTCTTCACATACTACAATTTGTTTATTTTCACCTCTCCGGCGTTGGGTATGGCTTCAAATTCAATGTAGAGATTATCTCCAATTTTGACCGGCTTACTGGTGAGTACTTTTTTGCCTTGCTTAACCCGTGCGTTTTTCCAGTCATTGGGAAATATCCTACGAAATGTAAGAGGTATGTTGTAAATTGAATTGTCGAGCGTGTGGCTTATTTCAACCCTGATGCTTTTTTTTCCGGCTTTCTTTTCTGAAATCGAAACCGCGTCGCGCTGTTTGATGTAGCGTGTCACATCGGCAAAAGTTGCTACCCAGTAGGTGTCGCGATTTTTGTCGAAATGTTGCAGGCTTTTGCGCAATTCAAGCGAATCAACCGGAGAGTAGCCCCCATCGTTTTCAATGCCATGGAAAACGTAAGTACACCATCCTCCAAGCTGTACCGCTTCGTCTGCTTTCATTATCAAATCTTCGGCAGTTTCAATGTTGTATTCGCTTCCCACCATAATAGCATTAATCAGAAAAAAATTATCGGGCGTGGCTTTTTCAACTTGTCCAAAGCAGTGGCGTGCAGCAAGGTAGTATTCCGACACGATACCCTCGATGGCAGGTATGCAAAACGGATAAGCGTGAGTGAGGCATTTTTCCCCTTCGATTTTTGATTGGATGATTTCCTGCGAATTTTTTAACTCATTGTGCTGTTCCTGCTCCGATAAATCGTTAAAGCTGCGGTGTGCAACGGTGTGGCTGGCAATTTCGTGTCCTGTGGCAGCAGCTTCGTTGAATGCTTCCCAGTTGGGCTCCCAGTTTATTACCGGGTAAAATGTGGCCTGCAAGTCAAACTCGTTGAAAAGGGGTATGCCAATGCTGTATTGATTTGGCGTGTTATCGTCAAAAGTGTAAGTGACTGCTGCCTTTGTAAACCCTTTCCAGGTAGCTACTTCGTAGCCGGGTGCAATATTTTGCGCTGAAAGATAGAAGGGAAGTAGGGTAGCAAGAATGCTTATTCTGAAGATATTGTTTAGCTGCTTCATTTTATATTTTGATATTTATTCAATTGCAATATTAGCGAAAATAGGTTTTAGTCAGGTTAAAAAAATGATTTTATAAGTATGAATAAACAGGAAAAGACCTAATCCAAATGTGTGTTTTAGCATTTCTTTCAGGTTATATTTTCATGTGCAATTCGGAAAAAAAAGTATTTTTAGCCTAAATGCTAATATTCAGGAAATGAAAAAAAAATTAATTGTATTAATGTCACTATTAGTAATAGCAAGTTTAGATGTTCTTATTGCTCAGGATGAAAACTGGACACATTTCAGGGGCAGCAATCTTGATGCTATCTCGCAATCTCAAAACCCACCGGTTAAGTGGGACGAAACTAACATAAAATGGAAAACCGCAATCCATGGTCGCGGATGGTCATCGCCTGTGGTTTATGGTAATCAGGTTTGGTTGAGCACTGCAAGTTCCGATGGGAAGAGTCTTCATGCGGTTTGTGTCGATTTCGAAACGGGCGAGGTAATTCACGACATACTGGTTTTTGAACACGATTCAGTAATAAATAAGCATGATGTGAATTCATACGCTACACCCACATCGGCTATTGAAGATGGATTTGTTTATGTGCATTATGGAAGTTTGGGAACAGCATGTATCGACACAAAAAGCGGTCGCATTGTTTGGACTGAAACACAACTGAAATGCAACCATATACAAGGACCGGGCTCATCGGTTCTGTTGTATAACAATCTGGTGATTTTACATTACGAGGGTGTCGATGAGCGTTTTATAGTTGCGCTCAATAAGAAAAATGGGGAGAAAGTATGGAAAACCCACCGTCAGGAGGAACCTTATAAGGCCATACCTTGGATTGGCACAAAAGCATATGTAACACCGCTCCCTGTAACGGTTGATGGTAGAGATTTGATTATATCAAACGGGTCGGCAGTTATTAATGCTTACGACCCGAAAACCGGCAATGAGGTTTGGAGTATAACCAGGGGTGCTGAATCAACAGTGTCGATGCCCTTTGCTGAAAATGGCGTGGTTTATTTCGAAACGGGTTTCATGAAAGACGACGAAGGTAGTTTCTCTGAACTTATGGCGGTTAACCCATCGGGAACAGGCAATATTGACGAAACCCACGTTTTGTGGAGCAAACGTATTCCCAGTATGCCACTGGCTACACCGGTTATCAAAAATGGACTTATATACACGGTCGATACCAGAAGAATGATGAGGTGTATTGATGCCTCGAACGGAGAAGATGTTTGGTCAAGCAGGATGCGTAGCCAGTTTAATGCATCGCCTGTTTATGCCAATGGTAAAATTTATTTCTCATCTACTCGGGGCGAAGTGGTTGTTATAGAGGCGGGAAGGGAGCATGAGGTTCTTGCCGAGAATCAACTTGAGGGAGAAATTTGGGCAACACCTGCAATTCTTCGGAATTCGTTATTGATTCGCACCGATAAATATTTGTACCGAATTGAATGTTTTTAGACTTGTAGCTCGCTGAATTCGACATCTACACAGCACAACCCGACAGCGTTTCTAAAATCCTGTCGGCGTTTGAACCTTGTGCGAGCTGCTGCGAACAGTTACAGACAGTTGCGTTTTGCAAAATAAAATCCCGATAGGGATTCAATGTGGGTAGAAAATGGATGTACCCCGGAACCCTGCGTGCCGTAGGTACGCGATATGTGGCACTGGTTATTGACCAACGGATTTTGCACCTACGGCGCAATGCTTAAAATGTAGGAACCGATTTCTACCCACATTTTATGCCTAAAGGCATAGGCGAAGCATGTATTTTGTAAATAAATACACCTCGCAAACCACTGCAAACTTTTTTCAAACCCCATTCAAAGGTAGGATTGAACCTCTAGGAGGTAGGGGGTATATGGGGTGGTTTTCTTAACTTAGTGCAATGTGGATTATAAATCCACTGCCTAAAGGCGGCGATTGCAATCGAAGATCACCGAAGGTAAATCAGCGGAGCTAGATACGCACCAGCGTTCGCGATCATTCTACATATTCCGATGAACGGGGTCATTTTTCGTCTCTATATTTCAGGATCATTAAATTTATCGTCATTCCAGTTTTCAGGATTATTGCGGATATATTTTTTTATTCGCAAATATGATTGATCGTCGCGAATGACATGGTCGTGGTAATCGGATTGCCAATTATTTTTACCAGGCGTTTTTCGTGAATCATTCATCTGTTTAGATGTTTTCATTTTCAATTTGCCCAATATTTTGGGAATGATCATTTTCCGACGTTGTTTCCGGTATTGTTTTATTTCGTCAATGGTTGGTTTGTAATCGTTGTTGTACCACCATTGTTGATTGGGCGTTGGTTGGGACGTTGGTTGGGACGTTGGTTGGGACGTTGGTAGAGAAAATTCATGAATTTTCTCTACGTTGCCACCACCAACCACGTTGCCACCATCCCCGATGGCAATACCATTATTGTAATTGTATTCCCCTATTTCTATTATTAAATGGATATGGTTTGGCATTACCTGCCATTCATCCAGGATAATGCGCGGGTTATATTCGGGGATTATCCTGATTTCGGCGTCAACAAATTCACCAAATTCTGACAATTCCATTTTTTTGTTTACCACGTTACCCAAAATACATTCCCTTTTATTAATGCAGATTGTTATAAAATATCTGCCCGGTGCGGAATAATCCCAATATTTACATCTGTTAGGTTCAATGCGGTATTTGCTGCGGAATTTAGTCATTTTGTTGTTTTATAGGGATATTATATCTTTTTAATCTGCTGGTAAATTACAAATTTATTGGTGGTTTTCATAACAATATCCGATCCGCATAGTTTTTGTTGGTCATCGGCGTTGTTGTGCAGGGCATATGCCAGAATGAACTATACAAATAATCAACCGGATTTGCTACTATTTCTGCCCTTGCTGGGGTGTAAGCAAGGTGCGGGTTTGTTGCATTCCTAGTTAGTTGAAGCTTGCCGCACCCGGCAACTTAGCAGTTTAACCCGACAGCGTTTCTAAAAACCTGTCGGCGTTTAAACCTTGCAACAAGCCGCTGCTAACAGGTACAGTCAGTTGCGTTTCGCAAAATAAAAACCCGTTAGGGATTCAATGTGGGTAGAAAATGAATGTACCCCTGAACCCTGCGTGCCGTAGGTACGCGATGTGTGGCACTGGTTATATACCAACGGATTTTGCACCTACGGCGCAATGCTTACAATGCAGGAACCGGTTTCTACCCATATTTTATGCCAAAAGACATAGGCGAATCATGTATTTTGTAGATAAATTCACCTCGCAAGCCTCTGCTAACTAACAACAAACCCCATTCAAAGGTAGGATTGAACCCCCTTCAGGGGGCAGGGGGAACAGCGTTTCTAAAAACCTGTCGGCGTTTAAACGTTATGCAAGCCGCTGCGAACACCCGAACAGCAAGGACAAATACGCACCAGCCTCTGCGAACTTACTACATATCCTGAAAAGCAGGGAATATATTTCATAATGGGATCACAGATCTCAAACCTGAAGGTACATTTGAGCATAAAAAAGTCCGTGTAAACTGTTTTTGTTTTTACACGGACTTTTATTATTCATCAAAATTATCGTTGAACCACTAATCGCTGGGTTTGTACGCCACTGTCGCTGAAAAGGGTGAGCAGGTAAATTCCTTCGCTAATGCCCGATAAGTCCAAGTCGAATTGTTGAAATCCTTTCGAAATGCTGGTTTTTTCGAGCAAAATCAATCTTTCACGGCCTTGCAAATCGAGCAGCGAAATGCGCCCTTCGATTGCTTTTGGCAGCTCGAAACTCACGCTTGCATTCTGGTTGGCAGGGTTGGGATAAACCCTAAAATTGCTTATGAGTAATGTATTCCGGCATTCTTCATAAAAATTGCATTCGGGTTTTACCAGTTCGCTTTTGTTTTCGGCAACAATGTAGTTGTATTCTTCTTTTAAATCGTGGGCAATGTGCTCCGGCAGTCTGCCAAACAGGTATTCCGACGGTAAAAACCAGAATAGTAAATCAGATTGAAGTATGTCGGGGAATTTTTCCTGATGCACAATGATGGGCACAATGTTCTCGATGTTGTTTTTACTGTTGTTGGTAAAAAGAATGTCGCCGTTTGTTCTGGTTACAAAAACCAAAGGGGCTTCGTTAATGTTTGAATAATGTTGCACCCGTGTGCCGGGTTTTCCAATTTCATATTTAAGTGTAGGTTTATCACCTGAGTCACAGAAAGCTAGTGCGGGCGTTAATGTTGGATTCCCATCTTCATCAAGAGCCATTGTTGAATTTTCAGTTTGCGAAAAGCCCATGCCAAAAAGTTCGTCCACCGTAAGCTCGATAAACCGGCTGGGGTCAATAATGGAAGGCTGTTTGTAATCGACCAATTGAATTTCGGGGAATGCTCTTTTGATTCTTTTCCTTTTCTCAAACTCAGCATTCATCCCTGAAAAACTTTCAGGCAAAAGGTCGAAGAATTCCCGGTTTACATGGAACCATAAAACGAAATCGTTAGCATCGTGATTGATTAACCCGTTGGGTATGAAAACAGGGAAAAGGGTGTCAGCTGCACTTTCAATCTCTAAATAGAAGTTGTAAATCGAAGAATTAAGATGGCCCGAAACATAGGTTTGTGCAACCGGGAAATAAGCGTTTTGCGTAAAGCCAACAGAGTCGGTAGTGAAAACTCCTGATAAACCAATGGTGTAAGTAGTAGTTGTTTTGTCAATTTCTCTATACACAAAACTATATGCCTGAGTTGCGCTTTTATCAGATTGGTTTTGGTAATAAACACAATTGTCCTTGAATGTGAAGCCCAGTTTTTCCAATAATTTTTGGTCAGCAATTACTTGCATGATGCTTCCTTTTTGTGTATCAATGTTGTCGGGGTCAATGCCGGCATAGGTATTCGTGTTTTCGATTTCGGGAGAATGAATTAACTCTTCATGCAAAAGCTGTGGGCTTTCGTTTAAAGCTTCAGTCTCAGTTGCTGATTGATTTGCCATAGCTGTTGGTTCTGCGATAGGCTCAACCTCATTTTCGGCTTCTTCGTTATCTGCAAATTGTGCCGCAGAGCTTTCTTCGCTCTGTGTAGTGTTTGCTTGTGGTGTAACTTGCTGTTTAAGAGGAGTGTAGGTGTTTTCAATAGTTGTGGTTGGGGTGTTTTTTACCGGCCAAAACAGTATTGCACTAATGATAATTGCTGTAATGCTTGTCATAATAATGAAATTTAAAGGTTTGAATTTATTGCCCCTAAGCCTGGCCTTGGCTGTGGGGCTGTTTATAATTTGGTGCACCTTATTGTTATCTATTATGGGTTCAAGGCTTTTTCCTGCCTCAAAAAACCGTTCTATGTCGTTGTTGGTATATTCTTTTTTCATGGTTACAAGTTTTAAAGCATTAACATGGCTACTTTTCGTTGTTTTTCGTTGAGCATGGCCAACAGGTTTTCGCGCCCTGTTATCAGTCTTTTCTTTACCGCCGAAAGACCTACCCCCTGTATTTCGCTTATGTCATTCATTGCCAAATCGGAAATATGATACAGGATAAGTGCTTCGTATTGAACCTGCGGCAGTTTCTTCATTTTTTCCAGTACGATGCTGAACTCGGCCTGTACTTGTGGGTCGGCACTCATATCGCTAATTAATGCGGCTGTATTTTCGTTGTAGTTTCCCCTGAATTTATTTCTTCTCAAATGTTTTGAGAAAATATTGAATGCCGTGGAGAACATGAACGAAGGAAAAGCCTTGTCTGATTTTAATTCTTCGATTTTCTCGAAGCAAGCCAGTATGGTGTCGTGCAATAAGTCTTCGGCTTCAGCTTTGTCTTTTGTTAAAAACCTGCAATAGTTCGAAATTTTGCGACTTATCGGCTCGTATAATGCTAAAAATTTTTCTTGTTTTGAATGCTTCACAAAAATGGTTTTGTTAAACGGTTTAATTAAAAGTACCACAACGATACAAAAAAGTTACTTTATAAAAACAAATCCATAAGTTCATTTTATTGATCTTATGGATTTATGTGCCCTGATATGCTGAATAGCAGAGTAACAAGATTCCTCAATACCGTTTTCGCGGTGTATAGTGCGTGTGCAATAATTTGTGCGATTTTTCGCCCATTGGCTTGTGAAGGAAATCTTTGTAGATTTTAATCACCTCCGGGTTTTGGTGCGATTTACGTATGGGCATAAATGCATCTTCTTCGTAAATGGCTTTTGCCCTGCGCTCTCGAATTTCAGGATTGGTTGGTATTGGTTGTCCGCCGCCTCCCAAGCAGCCGCCGGGACAGGCCATTATTTCTACAAAATGATAATCAGCCTCGTGGTTTTTCACCGCTTCCATTACTTTTTTTGCATTTACCAGCCCGTGCGCCACGGCACATTTCAGTTCCACCCCATCGAGAAAACTCCATTGTTCGAGGGGCTTTTCAATGGTAATCGATGCTTCGCGCACGCCGTCCATGCCGCGTACCGGTGCAATGTTGAGGTTCTCGAACGGTACTTCGCGGCCCGTAACCAGTTCGTAGGCTGTTCGTAGTGCGGCTTCCATTACACCACCGGTGGCTCCGAATATTACGGCTGCCCCCGACGATTCGCCCATTAAGCGGTCAAATTTTTTCTCGGGAAGTTTTTTGAAGTCAATTCCTGCCTGCTTTATCATTATGGCCAACTCGCGTGTGGTAAGTACATAATCCACATCGCGGTAGCCGCTGTCGTGCATCTCGGGGCGGTACGATTCAAATTTCTTTGCGGTGCAGGGCATTACCGATACCGAAACAATTTTCTCGGGGTCGAGCTTGCGCGATTTTGCATAGTAGGTTTTTGCCAGCGCCCCGAACATTTGTTGCGGCGATTTGCAGGTTGAAAGGTTGTCGAGCGACTCGGGGTACATGTGTTCAATGTACTTTATCCATCCGGGCGAGCACGATGTGTACATGGGCAGTTTCGCTTTCGGGTCGTTGTCGACCAGTGCTTTTTTCAGCCGGGTAAGCAACTCTGTACCTTCTTCCATAATAGTAAGGTCGGCAGTAAAGTCGGTGTCGAGCACCGAGTCGAAGCCAAGGTTTTTGAGGGCCGCAACCATTCTTCCTGTTACACGTGTGCCCACTTCAATTCCCATTTCTTCGCCAAGCCCAACCCTTACGGCGGGTGCGGTTTGTACTATAACATGTTTTTCGGGGTCCGAAATAGCCTCCCATACTTCTTCTATGTAATTCTTTTCGATTAACGCTCCGGTAGGGCAGTGGTTTACGCATTGCCCGCAGTTGGTGCAAACCACATCGTTCATCGATTTTTCGAAGAAGGTCGAGATTTTCATGTGGTCGCCCTTGTAGGCTACGGCCAGGGCATTAACCCCCTGCAGCTCGGCACAAGTGCGCACACAGCGCTGGCAGCGTATACAGCGGCTGTCGTCCTTAATTATCGATGGCGAGTACATGTCGATGGTGTAATTTTTATGATTAACAAGCTCGATCAAATCCTGCGACATGATTTTGTATTCGGCAGCCAGCTCTTGCAGTTCGCAATTGCCGTTTTTGTAGCACTTGGTGCAATCGGCGTTGTGTTCCGACAGCAGCAGTTCGATAATATGCTTGCGCGAATTGCGAACTTTTAGTGTATTGGTAAGTATCTCCATGTTGTCGTGGCACGGTGTGGCGCACGATGCCGCAAGGCGTGTTTGCCCAACTACTTCGACCACGCAAACCCGGCAATTTCCGGCCACGCAAAGGTCTTTGTGGTAGCATAGGGTTGGTATTATTATGCCTGCATCGTTAGCAACTTCCAATATGGTTTTTTCCGGATCTACCTCGTACGATATCCCGTTTATGCTGATGCTTATTTTCTTGCTCATAATTCGTGTTTTTGAGGTTAATAAATCATCTCTTCGCGGAAGTTTTCAACAATCGACGAGAAGGAGTTGGCAACCGATTGCCCCAGGCCGCATTTGGCGGTGTACTGCATGGTTTCGGTAAGTTTAAGCAATTTGTCGAGGTACGCAGCTTGTTTTTGTCCTTGTTTTACTGCTTTTATTCCCAGCAAAAGCTGCTGGCAACCAACCCGGCAAGGGGTGCATTGCCCACACGACTCTTCGCGGAAAAACTCCAGGTAGTTGTCGAGCACGTTGAACATGGAGCGGGTGCTGTTGAAAAGCATCATCGAACCACCGGTTGGCAGCGAGATTCCTGTTAGTTTGCCTTTGAAACCGATGCTGGTAACGCCGAAGCGTTTTCGCGGTACTAAAAAGCCCGAAGCCCCGCCAACCTGTACGGCCTTGGTATCGCCATCGCCAAATTCGTCGACAAAATCCTGTAGGCTCATGCCAAGTTCAAGTTCGTAAATGCCCGGTTTTGGCGTATCGCCCGAAACAGAAAAGAGTTTGGTGCCGCGCGAGAATTGTACGCCCAAATCGTAAAACTTTTTGGCTCCGTGCTTGAATATAGTGAAAGTATGGGCAAGTGTTTCAACGTTGTTTATCACCGTGGGTTTTCCCATGTACCCCTGGTTAGTGGGGAAAGGTGGTTTGTTACGCGGTTCGCCCCTGAAACCTTCCATCGATTCCATTAAAGCGGTTTCTTCACCACAAATGTAGGCGCCACTGCCCATGAATATTTTTATGTTGAAATCGAAATTTATTTCTTTGCAGTAGTATTCAAATTCGCTTATGGCTTTTTCGAGGTCGGCTTTCAGGAATTTGTATTCGCCCCTGAGGTAAATATAACCCTGGCTTGCCCCGGATATATAGCCGCAAATTCCCATGCCTGTTAGTACTTTAAACGGCACTTTGGTGAGTATTTCGCGGTCTTTAAATGTGCCGGGTTCGCCCTCGTCGGCATTGCAAATTACATATTTCTGGTCGGCAACCGCCTCGCTGGCGAGTTTCCATTTAAGCCCCGTGGGAAAACCTGCGCCGCCACGGCCTTTTAGCTCCGAGCTTATTAGTTCGTTAATGAGCTCCTGTTTGTCTTTTTCGAGGGTGCGGCTTAGTATTTTCTCCCAATCGTTTTCATTTCTGAAAATGAAATCGGCCCTCTTTAGGTTGTAATGTTCTGCCATGGCTTCTACTTTTTAATGTATTCACTTAGAATTTCACGAACCTTTTCGGGAGTAAGCTCGGTATATACCTCATCGTTGATGAGCATGGCCGGTGCTTTGTGGCACCATCCCAGACAATTGGTTTGCAACAATGAAAACTGTTTGTCGGTCGAAGTTTCACCAATCCCGATTTTGAGCATGTCTTCAATAGTAAGTAGAATTTGGTTCTTACCTTTCATTGCACAAGTAATGGTTTTACAAACCCTGATTACATATTTGCCCATTTTTTGGGTTTCGAGAAACGAGTAAAACGTTGCTGTGCCGTAAACATCGGCTGTGGGCAGGTCGAGCTGGCGGGCTATCTCAATAATTGTTTCATCCGAGAGGCAATTTTCACGTTGAACAACTCCTTGCAACACAGGAAGTAAATGCTCTCTTTTTCTACCTGTTTTTTTTACAAGTTCAGAAATATATTCTATTGTATGATCCATAAGTAAATGAAAAATGGTTGTTTCAATGGTTGTTGATGTATCGATTCTGAGATTCACTGACCGGGCAGTATGAGTTGTAGTTTGCACAATTTGCTTGATTGTGCTTTTGTAGTTTTACAAGCGTAAACTAAAAAATGCTTGTGTTTAGTGCGGCAAAAATGCCATTTACCGTTACAATTTAGTTAAGTCATTGCAAAAAAGCTACACTTTTTGAGTAAACATGATAAAAATAATTACTATTATAGCTTGATTCATTACATTTGTGTTTTTCACAATTAGATTTTTAGGAAATGGCTTCAAAGAAAAGAATTTTAGGGGTAGGGAATGCCTTAATGGACATAGTAGTTAAATTACCATCGGACGATATTTTAAAACAAAATAACTTGCCTAAAGGCAGCATGGTTTTGGTCGATAAAGAAACTTCAGAATCGATAAACCTTCTTACATCATCATACGAACGCTTATTAGCGCCCGGGGGCTCAGTGGCCAATACAATTCACGGCCTGGCGAACCTTGGTGCCGGCGCATCGTTTATTGGCAAAG
>SKHV01000098.1 GCA_007116765.1 Prolixibacteraceae bacterium
GAGGAAGCCGTGCCATAGGAGTTTTTTTATAGGGTTCAACATTGCTAGGTTCGCTTGTTTATACAACTGGTAAAAATAAAAAAAAAGGGGGAAAGCCCAATAAAAAAAGCTTCCCCCTGAATGCTTTATATTGAATTAATAATTCATGAGTCTTTCCAGTTTTTCATGCACAATACTTGTTTCCTCTTCGAGGCTTTTGCGTATGGCCTTTTTGGCAGACTCCATTGCCATTTCGCTGTTGTAGGCAATGCGTACACTGGCTTCGGTGTTTCTGCCAATTTTTCTGTATAACTCTGTTAGGGTAATTACGCGCCCTAACTCCTGTGCAATAATGTTTTGTGAAGCTGCTACTGTTTTAGTTACCGATGCAGCTTCTTCGGCATCCATTTGCTGGTTAGCAATGCTTTGTTCAATAAGAGCAGCAATGTTTGTTTGCAACGAGCCTGCCAGTTCGAGTTTTGCGGCCTCTGTAGCCTGCAATTTGGCAGCATTTTGGGTTTCGCCCACCGAAACACCTGTTGCATCGACATATTTGGGGTAACCCGAGTCGTCGAATTCCGAAAGGCGCATCCAAGCATCTGTAAGCTGTCGTTCAATGATTGGTGCACCCGGTGCGGTGGAGTAACCATCGCGTTCGAGGCTACGTGCTTCCCTGCGTACTTCGCGCGGTGCTCTTGTATTGAGGGTTTTGCGTGCTTCCCTGCTTGAATATTGCGCCATGGCATTTACCCCGAGGGTTAAAATCAACATCGATAAAATTAAAATTCGTTTCATGATTTTTTGGTTTAAAATGTTCATACTTATTTATCAATTTTTCACTTTAGTGCTTGTTGTTGTTGTTTTGTGACAAAAAATATCAATAAATTGATTTTATTTCCAGCGGTATGGTCACATCGATAAAATCGTCGGAATTTGCCCTGTATTCGGCCAGCCAGTTTTCAAACCTATTTTTGCTTGTCGAAGGTGGCAAGTGTCGGCCAACAGATGTTTCGAGCCCGGGCTTGAAGAATAATTCGGTTGAAAATACTACAATCAGGTTGTTCATTTCACGCGTTTTGCTTGTTTCAAGTATAATTTCGTCGATGCTTTGTCCGGTTTCGAGCCCCCTTTTTTCTTCGGGCGAGAAAAACAGGTAGCTTTGGTCGGCATCGATAGGGTAGGCATTAATAATAGCCATGTTTGAGTAGGGTAATAAGCGGTAAATATTTTGATTGTCGTCTTCGAAAAAAACCGATAAAAAACCGTTTACCGGGCTTCGGAACCACAGGTAAAGCTGGTCGCCCGAGAAAAACGATGTGGTTTGGCATTGCGGGTACAAGCAGTTCTGAGCTTTGTATTCAATGGCCGGTTTTGGCGTGGCACGCTTCACTTCGCCCCTTATGTTGCAGGTAATCCACAGTTGCCCGTCATCGCCCAGTACCGGTTTTATTTCGCGGTGGCCCAATTCGCGCACCCATATTCCTTTTACCCTTGTATTTCCCACAATATAGAAGTCGGACTTTCCCGATTCGACAGTGATGCGGCTTTCCTGTTCAATGTAGGTTCCAAAAACATTTTCAATGGCATTGACCTTAGCCAGTTCAACGGCTTTTTGTTCGGCCTCGGCCCTTGTCATGTACGCTTCCATTTTTACCTGAGCTGTGCCCTCGGCGCGTTGTGGCCTGTTGCCCCTTTGTGCTGACAACTGAGTAGCTATTGCAATTGTAAAGAGCAGAAAGAATGTTTTTAGTATTAGGCTGCTGATTTTTGACATGGGTACAATTGGTTTTTATTAATCAAAAATAATAATTTTTGGGTTTTTACCAACAAAATCATCGTGTAATAAGCCAATTGGCGCATTGATATATGTAGGGTCGCAAACATAGTAGCGCGTATTGTTGTGCATAATGTAGGTGCCTTTTGCCTGGCCGGGCAATGCCACCGCGGTGTTTATATGCCCGGGAAAATCGAGCCCTATGCACGGTAAGCCGATAAAGTGTTTTACCAGCTTGCAAAACAATACGGAGCGGTCGTCGCAGTCGGAATATGGATAATGGAAAATTTCGTCGGGGAAAAATATTTTTTCGCGCCCAAACTGCTCCTGGTCGGTTTTATACGGGAAAGCCGTTTGTGTATATCTCAAAAGAAGTTCAAGTTTTTCAGTTTGCGTGAGGCCGGCAAAAAGTGGGGTAAAAAAACTGCTCATACTCTTTTCTACTAAATCCGACATGGGTACCGAAAAGTAAAGCCCGGCATTGCACATGGGGTAAGAGGCAAAAAAATCAATCAGGTTTTTGCAATAGTTTACTTCCACTTTAAGCCCGTTAAAGCTTAGCTCTCTAAATTGAGGGTTTTGGTTAAGCTTTGGCAATGAGCGCAATTTTAGCGAGAGCGGTTTTGCCCCCGGGTAATCGGCTTTGTGTACGCTCAACTCGGGTAAGGTTTTATATGCAGTATTATCGGTAAGCAGATAGTAGTTTTCGTTGTTTATGGTTATGAACCACGAGCTGTATATTTTTTCGTTGGCCGGAAGCAAAAGGTATGTTTTGTTGCTGCTGAAACCAAGCTTTGCATTGTAGCCACTGTTTAGCAGCATAACCCAAAGCAATAGTGTTTGCTCGTTGTCGGTGGCATAAATTTCTTCTGATACAGTTTTTAAAAGCAACATATAGCCCCAGTCGTTCAAGTTTAGCTCGCCTTTTAACGCACTAACCCGGTTAAGCATATCGGCCACCGGGTATTGTTTTGTAAGAGTAGTGAAATAAAGGTTAATGTCGTCGGAGCTTACCTTTTTAATGTTTGGCAGGTTTTGGGGCAGCGAGAGTTTTGCCCCGGTTCCATAATACTCAAACGGGGTGAAAACTTCGCCAATTCGCGCGTTTACGGGCGGTTCAATTTTTTTTAAGCGCTTGACTTCTCCTTGTTCGGTTTCTTCTTTTTTTTCAGTCCCGGGTATTGCAGGTGGTTCTTCACCGTTGGAAGGTAAGATTTCATCGGGTAAGATTTCATCGGGCTGCTGCAATCTGTCTATGTGTTCGGGCAAAGGGTGTTCAGGTTGTTCAAGGGGTTTGGGCACATCTTGTTGGGCAGGGGAATAAAATACGTTGAATTTTTCCCACGAATTTTTGAGGAAGTTGGCAAATATGGAGTCGTTAGTGTTCCTGAATTGTTCGTGCTCTTGCTCTATGTTGCTTTTGAATGCATCGAACTGCTTTTGGTAATCGATTAGTATAGAATCGAACTGCGCCGGCACTTTTAGTGCAAGCAACATAAATAAAAGCAATGCCGTTGTTCTCATTTTGTACATGCTTAGTGCTGTTTTTTGATTTCAAAATAACCGTCGGGCAGGTCGAAAGCTTTAATATTCCATAGGTACTTACCGGGTTCATTATCCCTGAGACTTATGATGACCGTAGTGTCGCCCACCAATACTTTTTCCTGTATTAGGGGCATTTCGGCACCATGTTTAAAAATTTCGATAAATGAATTTTCGGCCAGTGTCGGCTTCCATTTGAAAATAATTGTATCGGGGGTTTCAATAAGCGCACCATTTGTAGGGTATAATAATTCAGGTGCCATGTACTCGTAA
>SKHV01000107.1 GCA_007116765.1 Prolixibacteraceae bacterium
AAATATCACTTGTTTTTTTCGATGATTGAATAATGTGTTGTGTTTCAATTTGAAAAAAATGAAAATTATTAGGAGAGTGTTAATTGCCAGTATTTCAGCAATATAAATGCATATGTAAAAGTCTAAATCGTTGAGGTTTAAAGATATTGGTATTTGATTTATTTTTTTAAGTGTGATAATTAAAACTCTTATTTTATATATGTTAATTAATATTTCAGATACGAATAGAAGAGCATTGTATATGCGAAGTAAACTATACTGATTATGCCTTGTGCGTTACTTAAATTTAACATTTAGTTTATGTGTGTTTTACTTTGTTTTGACGTGTCATGTACTCTCTCAAATATTAATTTTAGAGCATAATCTATTCTGTATAAAAAATGAAATATTTTTTTTTGAAAAAAATATTGTTTTGAAAAGAAAAGAAAAAGAGTACGTTTTTCAAAAGACAACATATATAGAAAATCTATGTCTCTATGTTTAAGAATATATTTTTCTTAAGGCAAAAAATCGATTAATAGCGTACTACACGATCTCTTTTTCCGTCTACAAATTTGACTAAGAATGCTCCATTGAACTTTTGTTTCAATTCGTCCTGGTTTTTATATCCTTCATCAAGGTTTGGAGTTACCCCTATAAAATACCTATACCACTCGTTATCGAAATGGTAGTATGCCGGTAGAATTTTTTTTAGTTCATTATGCTTCTCGGTAAGGGGCGTACGACTTGCCATTATTTGCACCGCATACCATTCTCCATTCGAAGTGATTTTACTTATGTCTGATATGGGTTTGCTTTCATTTATTTCATTAAGCTCTTCAATCGTAACGTTTTTATCTATTTGACGGCTTATCATAACTGCATTGCTTCTTGAGTCTACACGGTTTTTGTAGGTCGTAAATGCGTCGGCAATTGATTTTGCCATGGTGTTTTTACCTTGTTCACTTATGAGGAACGATTGATCGGTTTTGTTGCTAATAAAGCCCAACTCTACTAATACCGAAGGCATAGTGGTTTGTCTGAGCACCAAAAATCCGGCCTGACGAACACCGCGATCGTGACGCATAGCCGAACCAACAAAGCTACGCTGAAGGTGATCGGCAAACTGTCGGCTTTGTTCAAGAAATTCGTTTTGTATGAGCTCAAACATAATGTACGATTCGGCCGAGTTCGGATCAAATCCTTCGTAGCGACTGTTGTGATCGTCTTCAAGTAAAATCACTGCATTCTCTTTTTGTGCCACACGCAGGTTATCTTCGCTACGGTGGTTTCCTAAAATGTAGGTTTCAGCACCCGATATGCCCGATGAATGAAATGAGTTGCAATGTATCGATATAAAAAGATCGGCTTTGGACTTGTTGGCAATTTCGGCTCTGTCGGCCAGAGGAACAAATACATCTTTATTTCGTGTATAAATAACTTCAACCTGCGGGAATATTTCCTTGATTAGCTTTCCGGCTCTTAGTGAAACATCGAGCACAATGTCTTTTTCTTTCACATTTCCAACCGTAGCACCGGGATCTCGGCCTCCATGTCCGGGATCAATTACCACCTTAGTAAGTTCAAAATTTGTTCCTTGTGCTTTGGCATAAATAGTGGAAAAAGCCATGGAAGTAGAAAGTGTGGCTATAAATAGGAATCTTAACATTTTTTGACATTTCATTTGAAATAAACATTTTATTTGAAAGTTTATCAATTGCTTTTAGCTTTTAACGTGTGCTTTATTCTGTTTATTTGCACGTTATGGTATTTTTTTTTAACACTTGCTTAGGGATACATCACAAAAATAACATTTTTCATGAGCTGTATATAATATTTAAAAAGCTTCAATAATAATAACGGTACAGAATTTTAAATTATTTTTGAGCCTTAAATCAGAAAATTTGAGTTATTTAAAATACATAGCAACAGCTTTGTTTTTGCTGTCTTTGTTGCAAGTGTCTTATTCTCAAGAGGAAGTCGGGCGTGAAAACCTCCCTGTTTTGCAAGATGAGATTGATCTTGAAGACTATTTTCAGGATCAGCAAATGCCGGGTAATACGCAAGGCGATGAGGAAGATTTGGGCGACAATGAAAATTCTGAAGGTGGTGGTGATGCATTGCAGCCTCAAGGCACTGCTTCAATGATAGATGTGCCTATTAGTTACAACGCAGTCGATTCTATGGTTGTTTCTATGGAAAACGGGCAGCAGGTAGTTTTTTTATATGGCGGGGCTACAATCGAATATGGAACCATAAACCTTGAAGCTGATTTTATTTCAGTAAATTTCGATAAAAAAGAAATTTATGCTTCCGGACTGAAAGATTCTCTCGGAAATTTAAAAGGAATACCAAAATTTACTGAAGGGAATGAAACTTTCGACAGTGAAACACTCAGATATAATTTTGTTACAGGTAAAGGTTATGCCGAAAATATTGTGACCGAGCAACAGGATGGTATTGTGCGTGGTGAAATAGCCAAAATGATGGATCAGGATACTTATTGTATGGTGCATGGGAAATATTCTACTTGCAATGCCGAACATCCCCACTTTTATTTGAATATGACTAAAGGGAAGGTGCTGCGCGAAAAAGCAATTATTACCGGAAGAGCTTATTTGGTGCTTGAGGATTTTCCAATTTACTTCCCTTTTTTACCTTATGCTTATATACCCACTAACAATCAATCATACTCATCGGGGGTAATTATACCCTCGTACGGAGAAGAGAGGTTATACGGATTTTATTTGCGCGACGGGGGTTTTTATTGGGCTGCCAGCGATTTTTTCGACTTTAGGGTTACCGGCGACATTTATTCAAAAGGAAAATGGGGAGTGAATGCCAGCACCCGATATAGGCTGAGGTATAAGTTTAACGGTAATTTCGCGTTTAGTTACTCACGTAATGTTAGTGGTGAAAGAGGTATAAACCAAACCATATCTCCCAACTTTAGTATTCGTTGGAGTCACAATCAGGATCCTAAAGCCAATCCGTCGCAAACATTCTCGGCTAGTGTCGATTTTTCAACAAGCGGATATAGTAAAGAAAACGAATTCGACAATGCTGACAGGTTTTTGCAAAATAGTAAATCGTCATCGGTGAGTTATCGAAAGGACTTTTTGAATACGCCGTTCAGCATGTCGGCAAACGCGAGGGTGTCTCAAAATACACGCGATTCAACAGTTTCCTTGTCTCTTCCATCGGTCAACTTGACCATGCGTAGCATTTATCCTTTCAAAAAGGAAAACCGGGTAGGAAAGAAAAAAATTTGGGAAGACATTAAACTTTCTTACAGTGGACAGTTCGACAGCCGAATAAACACCAAAGAATATCTCATTTTAAGCACTCCCTATGCCGACTGGAAAAAAGGAATTCGCCATAATATTCCTTTTACACTTCCCTCGTTCAGCCTTTTTAATCACATCAATTTAACACCTTCGATAAGTTACAACGAGCGTTGGTATTTCGATTATGTTGAAAAGTACTGGATTGATGGCTATCAAACAATTGATAATGAAACTGGAATGCAGAAATGGATACCGGGCAGGGTGGAAACTGTTTCGAATAACGGTTTCAGACGTAATTACG
>SKHV01000205.1 GCA_007116765.1 Prolixibacteraceae bacterium
ATATATAGACAAGCTGTTTGGTACACTGGGTGCCGACTTATTGGGTAAATAACACTACTTATTCAACAATAAACGGGACAGAATAAACTGCCCCGTTTTTTTTGTTTGACAAAATTATAAGCTCATCATACTCCACAATATAAAACAATTCAAGCTACTGAAATGTTATTAATAAAACATCAATACTACTAAGCTATGGACAATAAAGACTACTGTGAAACATTTGGCACTCTTGAAAAACTTGAAGAGTTTACCACATTAACCCAAAATAATATACCGGGTTCACTTGTGTTTGAATCACTTTCTCCTTTTTGGGGCTACTATAATGAAAACCCCAAAGATTACAATCCACTCTATATTTATATAGCAATAGACAAAACCTATCCTGTTTACGATGTGGCTCGTGCGGTGGGAAACATTCACCAAACAACAGGAAAAGTCATAGATGCGGTTAAAGGATTTGTGTCATTCAACGATCGATTTTATAACGTGTTACGATTACGACATATTGATGGATATCAATGCATTGCAGAACTACAAGAAGCTTTTTCCCAAAATGGAATTAAACCACTTATAGAAACAAACATACAGCAAAGAGTAAGTGCACATGTTACACTGAACAAAGTATTCTGTCTCAAAAAAATAGCCAAAGGAATATGGATCGACTCCTGTGAAAAAAATCATGCTTATATTGAGTTGCCCAAATCGTTGAGTTTTGATGAATTCAAAAATATAACCTGTGAAGTAAGAAACAACTGGCTCAAAAGTAGTTTTGATGCAGCAAAAGGGTACATATTAGATATGCGTGAGGGCATTGATATTGTACGCATTTACTCCGAAAAGCTTGAATTGGAATATCTTCAGGGAATAATGAAGCTCTACCAACAAAAAATTCGCTAAAGCCAGGTCGGAACAATTACTTTAGTTTATATTTTTGCAAAAAACAGCAGATATGGCTATTACTATTGATGAAAAAGACTTAAGCAAGTTTGTACTTGTAGGCGACAAGGTACTCATTAAGCCTAAAAATCCAATGAACACCACAAAAAGCGGTTTATATTTGCCACCCTCGGTACACGACACTGAAAAAGTGCAAAGCGGATATGTGCTTAAAACCGGCCCGGGTTACCCTATTCCAGCAATAACCGACAACGATGAATTTTGGAAAGAATCGAAAGATCAAGTGAAGTATGTACCATTACAAGCACGTGAAGGGGATTTAGCCATTTTCCTTCAGAAAAGTGGATTTGAAATTGAATTCAAAAACGAAAAATACATAATAGTACCACACTCAGCTATTCAAATGCTTATACGCGACGAAGAAATTTTTACATGATTTCTTTAGCCTCATTTTGAATTGCTTTAATAGCCAGAGAAAGAGGATCATCATTTATTGAAGCAAATTCTTCGAGTATATCAGTTGCATAATCCATATAAGGGTCATCGGGTTTATGCTCGTCAGCAGTTGAACTTACCAGCTGATTAATGCTTTGACGCGCGGCTACAACCACGCTCCACGCATCGGACGACAAATAGATTTGCTGAGACAAATTATGTTCAAACTCTTCGCGAATATTATTCAGTAATGCACGCTGCAATTCAAATACTGTCATATTAGATTGGGCTATACGCATTACCATCGACTCAGGTTTAATCCTTTCAAGAAATAAAATGATACGTTCGTAAGCCTGAAGCCTCAAAGACAATGTTTCTTCCGAGAATTTCACTCTTAACTCCTGTTTGCGTTGTTTATCAAATTGGTCGAAAAACGATTTCAACATATAATAAACAAAAACAAAAACAATTATTAGCGGAAACAACATTGCAATCGACTGCTCTATAATTTGGTGCCAGTTCATAATTTCAACAGTTTTTGTAGCAATTTTTTAATATTTGAACAATAATTCATCCAAAATGTAACTAAATTGCTATAATTATTTCAATAATTTTTATCTTTCGGACGCATTGCAATATTACGCATTTTTGATGAGTATATTAAAAAAATGCTTCTATTCAATGTGGTTTTTTGCATAAAGAGTATTAAAAAAGTTTAATAAAATCAGAACAGAAATGAATCCACAAGCCTTAGAATTAAATCAGATTGTTCAATCAGAGAATCCGGCTATTTACGAAATGTTATCTCAACGGGGAAAAGCAATTTTCTTCCCAAAAAAGGGTATTTTAGGTCAAACCGCCGATGCAAAAGGAACAAAAATAAACGCAACTATTGGAGCTGCAGTTGAAGACGACAATTCGCCCATGCGCCTCGAAGCCATTGCTTCGAAAATAAACCTCGACCCTTCGCTTGTATTTCCCTATGCGCCCAGTTTTGGACGTCCCGACATCAGGGCAAAATGGAAAAACATGCTTTATAAGAAAAACCCTTCACTTGATGGCACTGAGGTAAGTTTACCAGTGGTTACCAATGCGCTTACACACGGAGCCAGCATGGTGGGATACATGTTTGTTGACGAAGGAGAAGAAGTAATTGCACCCAGCCTTTTTTGGGGAAATTACAACTTAATTTTGAACCATGCTTATGGAAGCAAAATTGGCACTTTCAAACTTTTCAACAATAGTGGAGGTTTCGATATAGATGCTTTTAAAGCCAAACTGAACGAAGGCGGCATAGGCAAAAAAATTGTCATGCTTAACTTCCCTAACAACCCTTCGGGCTACTCGCCTACTTTTGCAGAAGTTGATGCAATAGTTGACGCAATTAAAGAATCGGCCGAAAAAGGAAATAAAATTGTAGCCATAAACGACGATGCATATTTTGGACTGGTTTATGAAGAAGGTGTAGCTACCGAAAGTGTATTTACAAAGCTTGCTACTATTCATGAGAATGTACTGGCAATAAAAATTGACGGACCAACTAAAGAGGACTATGTGTGGGGCTTCCGTGTGGGATTTATCACCTATGCGGTTAAAGGAGGAACACCGGCACTTTATAGCGCGCTGGAATCGAAAACGGCAGGTGCTGTGCGTGGTAATATTTCAAATGCGTCAAACCTTTCTCAGTCGTTGCTCATTCAAGCATTCGACAATACCGATTACGACAAACAAAAAGCAGCAAAATACGAAATCATGAAAAAGCGTTTCGATGCAGTAAAAGAAGCACTTAAAGATGGAAAATATAGCGACTGCTTTACTGCTTTACCCTATAACTCGGGCTATTTCATGTGCATAAAACTAGCCGAAGGAATTGATGGTGAAGCACTTCGCAAAACACTTATTGAAAAATACAGTATTGGAATTATAAACCTGAACAACATTATTCGTATTGCATTCTCGGGCGTTTCGGCCGGCGAAATAAAAATGATGTTCGATGGTATTTACAATGCTTGTAACGATGTAAAAGAATAAGATTAAAACAACTTAATGATATGTTAAAACGGGGCTTATCCAATATTGGACAAGCCCCGTTTTTATTGAATGACAAAAACGTAGTAGACAAATTGAATGAAAGTTTTGCTGAAGAGTTATGATTAGATATCAACTATTCAGGTGAGATTAAAGATGATTATGGAGAATGAGATATTTATTCAAATCAATCA
>SKHV01000411.1 GCA_007116765.1 Prolixibacteraceae bacterium
AATACATTTCATTGTTATTTATATAAATTGGTGAAACAAAAAACAAATAATTAATATCATCAGTAATGTATCCATGATCTGATTTTTTTGATATTTTATCATAAGTTATGTGTCTGTAATCTCCAAACTGATACCTAAAAAATATTATTTCTTTGGTTTCCATGAATATTGTTGGATAAACAGCATATTTCCCATCATTAAGGCTATAAATAAGTTCGTCAAACTTTATTTCACTCCTAAAATAGTTTTCCGGCATTTTGTACTCACCAAAATCGATAAAATAGTAATTTTTAATACCTGATGAATCAAGCTTATAAATATTATAACCCAACGATTCTTTAAATAAAATATGCCCCTCATGGTTTTTCATGAATTGACCACCTGTTCTTGACTGGAAATCTTTTAGATTTGGATCAATAGGAAGATAATCTGTTGTTTTATTGTTCTCTAAGCTAATTAAATGAAGGTTGAACTTTTCTGAGTATAAATTATTATCTGAATAGCTTAACACCTGTTTATCAAACAGCTCACAAAAGCTATTTAACCTGCTTGATTGATATGACTTATAAAAGTCGCCACTCGTTTGGTATAAATGAAGCTTTCTTGTATTTGTATCTGATATTAACAAAAACCCATTACTTGTATCTATTGAAAAATCAGAAATTTCTATATACTCCCCTGGTCCATTACCTTTTCTATCAATTTTTCTTTTAAATTCTCCTTCAACAGAAAAAACAATAATTGCATCTTGTTTTTTGTCTAATATATAAATTTCATCTTTATAAACATACATCTTGTCAACGGCACTTAATACAGATTTTTTGTTTGTCTCTAGTGACACATAAGTTACATTATCAACAAAACTTGACAATAATATTTCACTTGGTGTTTTGACATCAATTGAAATGGTATCACATAATCCAACAATATTATTTTCAGTATTAATTAAACACCCGCCATTAATGAGTATACACACTAATATCGTAAATATATTAAATTTTTTCATTTTGAATCATCTTAATTTTTAAAATAATACCAGTGCAAATAAGTTACACTGGTATTTAATAATTCTAATTTGTTTCATATGTACATGGGCCAAAAATAGCTGACCAACCAGGAACAGCTTGGCAACATGTTCTAGGATCATGACAATTAGATGTAGTAGGATCATCAATAGGCACCTTTTTACCCTCGCAATCCCACGCACAATTAGTACAGCCATTTGCTTTGCCCAAAACATAATAAATACAATCATATCGCACTTGTCTTCTTATCCACTTTGTTTGGGGTGTGTTATTTTCATTACTTGCATAAGCTCTGACAATCAGGTCATTCATTAATAAATTGCTGCTATCACTTGTTATAATTATAATATTTATAAAAGCGAAAAAAGCTACTGCTGCGTATGCAATTTTATATCTTAGTTTCATATTAAACATTTTTTACTATTAAATACTTTTTTAATTATACAGCCCCCAAATAACTATTATTCCAAGGCTTCATTTTTCTTTGTACCTTTGCCCCCAAAGGGGGGCTACCAGAATTGATGTTCGTTTGCGAGATGGGTATTGTTCATGGTTTGTTTCCCTTTCTTCTTTATTTTGCTAATATTGTTTTCATTTCTGCTTTTATCTCATCGATTGCTGTAGAATGCACCTTTACTTCCTTGTTCAAAATGGTATTGGCCATTGCTATGGCTTTGTGTTGCTGACCACTTGCATCGTAAAGTTTGGCCAATAAATAAAGCGGGTAAAACTTGCCCGGAGACATATTAGCGGACTGTAAATAGTTTTGTTCTGCACTTTGGTATTCTTCAAGGGCTTTGTGGCTGTCGCCCAGGGCGGTGTATAACACGCTGTTGCTTTGGTGGCTTTTCGCTTGTTCAAGTATGGCTATAGCTTCGGCATGTTTTTCGGCTATGCTAAGGGCTTTGCCGTAGTTTATGAGGAACTCGCCGTTGTGCTTTAAAACAAGGTATGCTTTTTCATAATCGGCTAGGCACTGTTCGTACAGGCCGTAGTTGTATAAGTCTAGAGCGTTTTTCCAAGTTGCATAATCCCCGTGCAACCTCTTTATCGGTGGCAGCAACAAAACCATAACAGCTAAAGTTGCTAATGCCAATGAGCTTTTTAACCACAAAGGCTTTAACCACGAAGGACACAAAGGGTTTTTCACAAAGGGCACAAAGGAATATTCATCGGATTTTAAAAGGGACGTTGTGGTGCTGGCCAACATGGCAAGGCAAACGGTGGCGATTATCTTGGTTGGTAGTATTTCGGAGGGGTAGGCGAAAAGGCCGAAGACGAGGATTGCGAGCAGGGATGCTTTTAGAATGGTTTGGGCATCGCTGTTTGACGCTTCGCTTTGCTGCGCTGTTTGATCCCGATTAATATCGGGACTGCGCTCACGTTCGATACTCGCTTCGCTCGTGTTTGACGCTTCGCGTTTGATGGCTTCGCCGTTTAACGCTTCGCAATTCGAATGAATTGTCATTCCGACGTAAGGAGGAATCCCACCATTATTGAACAGATTCCTCCTCGTTCCTCGTCGGAATGACACCGATTTAAGCAGCCCGATTTTCGAACTTTCGATTTCTTTTGAATTCGATAGAAAAACAAAACACAATATAGCAAGCATTAACAGCAAGCCTATTAACCCGTTCTCCACCCACA
The DNA here is from genome assembly GCA_007116765.1 of Prolixibacteraceae bacterium. Classification (GTDB taxonomy): domain Bacteria; phylum Bacteroidota; class Bacteroidia; order Bacteroidales; family Prolixibacteraceae; genus Roseimarinus. The sequence continues at coordinate 2,673 of SKHV01000411.1, forward strand.
CGTTGAGCGGCTCGTTAAAGGCGTACTGGTTATCATCGGCCACTGTTTCGTACTTGCTGCCGGGGTTGTTACGGAAATAGTCGGCCTGGTAATCCATGTAATGCGCTTTGAACCTATCGTGCCCTACTCCCACCAGCGGATTGTCTTTGATGATGTTGGCCGTTACTGTCCAAATTAACATGCGGCCATCGGCAGAGTCTTTTTTGAAGTGGTAGAGACCAAGGCTGGCGGCAAGCATGACAATTGCAAGAGTCGTGGCCAAAACACTGTTTCTTACTTTTATGGTATGTTTGAAAAGTTCTCCTATGTTGTATTTGTGCCAAGCCAGATAAGCTACCCCGGCTATTGCGCCCAGCCATGCGGCACGCGAACGGGCGGCGGGGAGGACGAGCAATATTGTGATGATGGTGATGAGGGAGAGGTATTTTATTATTACAGGTTTCAGGTTCCAAGTTCCAAGTTGGGCTAACCTGAAACCTGACAACCTGAAACCTAAAACCTGAAACTTGGAATCTGAAACCTGTAACCTGAAACTTTCGTGCATCCAGAACAACCCTACCGCAACCGGAAGTACTGCACATAAGTAGCCCGCGTACGGTCCGGGGTTGAAGAAACTGCCCGTCATTTTGAATAGTCCGTGATGCGAAGGGTAATGCCCCCATAACTGCAAGTTGCCGTAAACGGACTGCACTGCCCCGCTAATACATATGGCCAAAATAAGTAAAGGGTATATTCGGTTTTGAGTGTGCGTACTATAATATATAAGGCCACAAGCCCCAGTAGCTCGAAGTAACGAAGCGAAAATGAATGGACACCTTGCAAAAAATATTTGTTTACCGTAAGCCACACCACAAAGGCCACCAGCAATACATCGATAAG
>SKHV01000034.1 GCA_007116765.1 Prolixibacteraceae bacterium
AAAGGGCTCAAAAGGCTCGAATACAGAGGATACGACTCGGCAGGGATTGCCATTTTTCAAAATAAGCGAATCGAAACCTTCAAAAAGAAGGGAAAAGTTTCGGAACTTATAAAGTATTGTGAAAACAAAAATACTTTCTCGAATATAGGTATTGCTCACACACGTTGGGCAACACATGGCGAACCCAACGACATAAACGCCCACCCGCACACTTCGATGCAGGGAACCTTCACAATTATTCACAACGGAATTATTGAAAATTACGAAAAACTTAAAAAAGACCTAAGTACAAAAGGGTACAGCTTTTATGGCGAAACCGATACCGAAGTACTGGCTAATCTCATAGAATATCTTTACCACGAAGGCACTGACGTAGATGCCGAACAAGCTGTGCGCTTAGCATTAAAAAAAGTAGTTGGCGCTTACGGCCTGGTAGTAATGTGCAAAAATGAACCCGAAAAACTTTTTGCAGCTCGCAAAAGTAGTCCGTTGGCAATAGGTATAGGTTCGGGCGAATATTTTCTGGCTTCAGACGCATCGCCCATTGTTGAATATACCAAAAGTATTGTTTATCTGAACGACAACGACATTGCCATACTGGAAAAAAACAGCTTCACACTAAAAGCGATAAACAACGGCGAAGAGCTTACCCCAAAAGTGAGTCAGGTTGATTTACAAATTGGCGAACTTGAGAAAAACGGCTACGAGCATTTTATGCTAAAAGAAATTTTTGACCAGCCCCGTACCATAGCCGATTCATTCAGAGGGCGTATTGATCCACAAACTAAAGAAGTAATATTAGGCGGACTAACCAATGTATTGCCCCGCATACTCGAAGCGCGGCGAATTATAATTATAGCTTGCGGAACCTCGTGGCATGCTGCCCTCATTGGCGAATATTTGATTGAGGAATATGCACAAATACCGGTAGAAGTAGAATACGCATCGGAATACCGTTACCGAAAACCCATTATCAGGGAAGACGATGTGGTGCTGGCCATTAGCCAAAGTGGCGAAACTGCCGATACGCTGGCAGCAATAAGGCTCGCGAAAGAGAAAGGTGCCCTTGTACTCGGAATTTGCAACGTGGTTGGATCAAGCATATCTCGCGAAACCGATGCCGGAATTTACACGCATGCCGGAGTAGAAATAGGAGTTGCCTCAACCAAAGCTTTTACCGCACAGGTTACCGTACTTACTCTAATTGCATTAAGGCTTGCCCGAAAACACAAAACCATTGCCGACGAACGCTATTATGCAATAGTAAACGACCTGATTGGCATTCCCGACAAAATTGAACACATACTTGAAAATCATCTCGAAATAAAAACCATAGCCAAGAAATACAAAGACAGCATCAACTCACTTTACCTAGGCCGCGGGTACCTGTTCCCCATTGCCCTTGAGGGAGCACTTAAGCTAAAAGAGATTTCATATATCCACGCCGAAGGGTATGCAGCCGGCGAAATGAAACATGGACCAATTGCTCTAATCGACAGCAACCTGCCCGTAGTAGTTGTTGCCGCAAAAGATCGTTATTATGAAAAGGTAGTGAGCAATATTCAGGAAGTAAAGGCCCGCAAGGGAAATATCATTGCCGTAATTACCGAAGGCGATAATGCTTTGCGCGAAATGGTGGAAGACATTATGGAAATACCAAAATCGGACGATGTAGTAACTCCATTACTTGCCATAATTCCCTTACAATTATTTGCCTATTATGTAGCCGTGTTAAAAGGTTGCGATGTGGATCAACCCCGCAACTTGGCAAAATCGGTTACGGTGGAATAATTTCAACTACTAAATAATTCAGAACAAAGGGGCTGTCTAAAAAGTCATGAAAACTAAATTTGCCACAAAGAAGGCTCAAAGGCACAAATATTTCACAAAACCTAGATTGTGAGCACTTAATGCTTCGTGTTTCCTTTGTGTTTTTGTGTATTAGTGGCCTAATTAATGCCTTTTTAGACAGCCCCTTTTCTTTTTTTGTGAACCTCTTTTGCAAAAGTGTCCAATATTTCTATTTGCCTGATAAATCGAGCAGTTCAATTCGCCTGAATTGTGTAGGGTGGCTTTCGGCCTGAATGGCAATATGCCCTTTACCCAATTTCACGCCATTTTCGGTCGAAAGTAAGCGCTCATAATCGTCGGAGTCGGGACTCAGGCGCAGGTTTGTATATTCAAGTACTACCTCGCCATTTGAAATATGCCGTACCAATGAATCGGCATACACTTCTAATTCAACAATTACCCATTCGTCGCCGCTTACGGCTGGTGATTCTGAATTGAAGCAATGCCCCGGAATGGTTTCTCCATCAATGTCGACCAAAGTACCCGGAGTGCAAATATTTAAGTTAGTACGCTGAAAGTCTTCGTAACTCCCAAGCAATTGTACTTCAATACTCGTTGGAAAATCCTGATTCAAGCCCATAGCTGTTGCCGGCTGACTGTGTAACATAAGCCCGTTATTACGAAAAGCCCAATCGGGACCGCCACTAACCTGTTCGCCTACAAAACGATATTCAACCCTTAACTTATAATGTGAAAACGGAACATCGGTGATCAAATGACCAAATTTGCCTTCAAATTTATCCCACTCATCAAAATTTACATCCAGAATTCCGTTACTGACCCTGAAAGTGTTTTTGTAGTTATCTCCCGATTCGAAACCTGAAAACTTGGGTGTCCATCCATCAAGACTTTCACCATTGAATAAACTGACCCACTCATTGCTTTGATTTTGATTGCTACAAGCCACAAAAACAAACACTGAAAGAAGCGCATATAGATACTGTTTCATAACACAAGATTTTAATATTTACTGCTAAAAATAAGAATAAGAAACTGAAAAACGAATCTGAAACTACAAATTCAAAAACAAAGCATTTCAAATCACGTGAAAAATTGTATTTTTGCCGACAACGGGACGTTAGCTCAGTTGGTTTAGAGCGCTTGCTTGACAGGCAAGAGGTCACTGGTTCGATTCCAGTACGCCCCACAGCTATAATTCTTTAAGCATTAAATAGCAGCATTTTAACGATGTTGTTATTTCGTTTGGCCAACAATTGGTCAACTTCCTTTCAATTTGCGACTGGCTTCAGAAACTTGCTGCGCTCAAGCAAGGCATCAATTGTGGGCTTTTTACCTCTAAAGTTTTGGTAAAGCGTTAAAGGATGAGCCGATCCTCCTTTCTCCAAAATTTCGGCTCTGAAACGTTGGGCTGTTTCTTTATCGAATATACCATTTTTCCTGAAAAGCGAATATGCATCGGCGTCGAGCATTTCGCCCCACTTATAACTGTAATAACCTGCCGCATAACCACCTCCAAAAATATGACTGAATGAAGCGCTTATGCTACTGCCTTTTATGTATGGAAAGACTTGTGTTTTTTCAATATTTGCTCTTTCAAACAAATCGATATTACCCTTGAAGGGCTTGGTAATGGTGTGCCATGCCATATCGAGGTAGGAAAACATGAGCTGCCTTTGAGTTTGGTAAGCTGTTTGAAAATTTCGGGCTTCAACCAACTTATTTACCAGCTCTTTCGGAATTGCTTCACTGGTTTTGTAGTGAATGGCAAACTGCTGAAGCCATTCATGCTCGTACAACCAATTCTCCATAATTTGCGAAGGTAGCTCTACAAAATCGCGATATACATTAGTTCCCGATATTGAAGGATATTTCGTATTCGAAAACATTCCGTGTAATGCATGCCCGAACTCATGCAAAAAAGTATGCACCTCGTAAAACGTGAGCAAGGACGGTGTATTTTCTCCCGGTTTTGAAAAATTGCAACAAACGGATATATGTGGTCGTATCATTTTGCCATTTATATTCGATTGTTGCTTATATTCGGTCATCCAGGCTCCCGACTGCTTGTTCTGACGGGGAAAAAAATCGAGATACAATACGGCAATAAATTGACCATTCTCATCACTCACTTCATAGGTTTTCACATCGCGATGATAAGTTGGAATATTGCTATTCTGCTTAAATTGAACACCAAATAAATGATGTGAAAGACGAAATATTGCATCCACTACATTCTCAAGACGAAAATATGGTTTTACGATATTGTCGTCGAATCCAAATTTTTCATTCTTTATTATCTCGGCATAAAAAGCATAGTCCCACGGCATTAATTCATCAATTCCATCTAAACTTTTAGCCTTTAGCTTTATGTCATTAAAATCGGATATAGCACTCTCATTTGAAGCATCGTATAGTAGATTCAAAAAACCGAACACTGCTTCGGGAGTTTCCACCATACGCTCGTTGAGCACAAATTGGGCATAGTTTGAAAAGCCCGTTATTTGAGCCTGTTCCAAGCGCAGGTTTACTATTTTTCGAAGCAAACCCTTATTATTATATCTGTTTTTTCGGTTGCACCTGCTCACATAGGCCTTATGCATTTTTTCGCGTAATACCCGATTCTGAGCTTTTTTCATAAACGAGGAATAGCTTGGGTAGCTGAGCGTAAAAACCCAGCCCTCTAAGTTTTTTTCATGAGCAATTGCAGCTGCAGCTTCTATGTCGCTTTCATGCAAACCGTTAAGCTCGTTTAAATTTTTTATATGAAGAAAATAATTGTTAGTTTCGGCAAGCACATTGTCGTTAAAATGAAGGGTCATTTTCGATAAACTTTTTTGAATATGCACCAATCGGAACTTGCTCAAAGCATTCAGGTTTGCTCCGTTACGCTTCATTTGGTGCCATAAAAGTTCTACTATCCATTTTTCTTCGTTGGAAATTGGAAGAACAGATAATTTACTATACAGATAGCTTACTTTTTTGAGGAGTTTTGTATTTGAATACAAGCGGGCTAAAAACACGGTAAGTTTTGGTGAAATTTTCAGAGAAACGTTTTGAATTTCCTTACTGGTTGCTGCCGAATTTAAATTGAACAATACTAGTCCAATCTCCGATAATTCATTCACCATCTCTTCAAGCGGAACGATTGTATTTTCAAATGAAGGCGGCAGATCACTTTTCAAAATACAATCAAATTTCTTTTTAGCTTTTTTATAAGCAACATTAAATGCCTGTTGAATATGCGAAGCATCCAGTAAATGAAAAGGTACTGCATTAAAAGGTGTGTCAGTATTTAAAAGCAGAGGGGGGCTTATGTGTGTCATTTAGTTTTATGTCATTTGATTGTTTTATTTCGAGGTACAATTTATTTACGTTTTTTCTTTTTTGCAACAGTAAATCCAAATTTTCCGATTTTTTGTCCCATCTTAAAATAAGCACCATGGCAAAAAACCAATGGATTTGAACTTGCCAAATTGAACTTGCCAGACTCGGGTTCCATGTATTTATCATCTACACGTACATTGACAACCCGGGCTATAAACATGTGATGTACTCCAAGTTCAATTATATTTTCAACTTTGCATTCAATGCTAACCGGAGCTTCATTTATTATTGGAGCTTTCACCACTTTCGCCTCGCCAGGGGTGAGATTCATTTCAGTCCATTTATTGAATTTACTACCACTTCTGCATCCACACCAGTCGGTTGCACGTGCCATGTTTTCGGTGGTAAGGTTTATCACAAACTCTCCTGTTTCTTTGATAATATTATACGAGTGACGCTCGGGCCTTACCGAAATGTAGCACATGGGCGGATCGCTGCTAATAGTGCCTGTCCATGCAATTGTAATAATATTATATTGTTCAGGACTATGTCCGCAACTTACCATAACTGCCGGAAGGGGATATACCATATTCCCCGGTTTAAAATCAATTTTTCCCATTTTAAAATTTTTCTATAAAGATAATAAAGTGGACTGAAATAAGTACATTTGTAATAATTTGTGTGGTAAAGAGCGTGTTTGGGTTAAACTATTTCATCAATCGGCAAATTCAAAATCTCGAATATTCATAAAAAACTGAATAATAATGACTAACTACATTGCAGACAATAACAGGTACGACCAAATACCCTATAAACGCTGTGGTAGGTCGGGAATAAAACTTCCAATGATTTCGTTGGGTTTATGGCATAACTTTGGTGGAGTTGACACTTATGAAAACGGTCGAAAAATATTACGCCATGCTTTTGATAAAGGCATTACCCATTTCGATTTGGCCAATAATTACGGTCCACCTCCGGGTTCGGCAGAGGATAATTTCGGAAAAATTATGAAAACCGACTTCAAACCTTACCGCGACGAGATGCTAATATCCACCAAAGCAGGCTATCATATGTGGGACGGACCATACGGTGAGTGGGGCTCAAAGAAATACTTGGTTAGCAGCCTCGATCAAAGCCTGAAAAGAATGGGGCTCGATTACGTGGATATTTTCTATCATCACCGCCCCGACCCCGACACCCCTGTTGAAGAAACGATGAGTGCTCTCGATTTGCTGGTTCGACAGGGGAAAGCGCTTTACGTAGGCATATCGAATTACAATACCGAAGAAACCGAAGAGGCTGTAAATATTCTCAATAAACTTGGAACTCCCTGCCTTATCAACCAGGTAAAATACTCAATGTTTGAGCGTTGGTCTGAAGAGTCTCTCCTCGATGCGGCTTCTGACTTAGGAATTGGTCTCATTGCATTTTCACCATTGGCACAAGGACTTCTGACCGATAAATACCTCAACGGAATACCTGAAAATTCACGCGCATCGAAATCTTGGGGCTTTTTACAGGAAAATGAGGTAGCGCCTGCTCTTGTAAAAATCAAGCAACTTAACCATATTGCACAGGTTCGTGGTCAGTCGTTGGCACAAATGGCCATAGCCTGGCTTCTCAAAAGCCCTGCATTAACCTCGGTTTTAGTTGGAGCAAGTTCGGTTGAACAACTCAACGACAACTTGGGCGCACTTGAATACTTATTGTTTTCGAAAGAAGAAATTGAAGAAATAGAAACAATATTAAAAACATAAATTATCACCTATGAAAACAATCTATCAACTACTACTACTTTTATTTGTTGGCCTTTTTGTAATTACCGGCTGTAACAAAGGCGGTGAAGAAGAAGAAATAATACCACAATATTTGGTGGATTTTGAGCGTCATGCACCGGCTATTCCTCTCACAGCTCAAAACATTAATGGCATGATACAAGCTGTATCTGCCGAGTTCCCCGACATTGATATTTCATCGCTTACAGCAAAAGTGAAATACAATGTGGAGGTACATAAAATTGTTTACAAAACACTTTTCGAAGGCGATACCATAATGGCATCGGGTATTGTGGCTACTCCGGTTCAGCAAAACAAAAACGATGTGTTTCCGGTAATGAGCTATCAACACGGCACTATTTTCAGAAAAGCCGAAGCTCCATCGGTCAATATTTCTCAAGAACTCATGACCTACATGGCGAGTACCGGTATGGTTGTGGTTATTCCCGATTACATTGGTTTTGGGGCATCGGCAGCCGAATTTCATCCCTACATGCATAACGAGTACACCGTGAATGCAGTACTTGACATGATACGTGCGTCGAAAGAGTTTGTGAAAACTGAGAAACCCTGCAATATCAACAACAAACTTTTCCTGTTTGGATATTCACAGGGTGGCAGTGCAACTGTTGGAGCTTTATCGGCAATTGAAAACGACAACAACAACAGCGACCTGACTGTAACTGCTGCAGCTGCCGGTGCGGGTGCTTACGACCTAGCCCAACTGCGCCGATGGATTATGTTACAACAACGCTACGATAAGCCATCGTATATTGTTTATCTGATTGAATCATTTTCTCGCTACGCCGGAGTTAGCAACGGATTTGATAATGTTTTTGCACCCCAATTTGCTGAAAATTTATCGGGTATGATTGACGGAGCAACTCCTGAACAAACAATCAACGAAAGTTTCGGGACATTTCACGTAGGTAGTTTGTTTAATTTCGAATTTCGGGATAATGACACTTTTGAAACCGCTCCCGAATTTGAATCGTTACGCAATGCTTTTACCGAAAATAAGATTTCTGGTTGGGCTAATGAAACCGATTTGATTATTTATTCGGGAACTGAAGACAGTTGGGTGCCACTGGAGCAGTCAACCCGCTTACACCTCGAATTTCAGCAACAAGGTGGAAAATCGGAAATTATCAGGCACACCGGACAAGACCATATTGGATCATTTATCCCTTCGGTAATGCATGCCATTGATTTCTTTCTATCGAAGTAAATATTAAAGGGCTACACGCTTATAGCACCCCTTCCAAAACTACGATATGTATCGGGCTCGATGTCAACATCGGGCTCGATTAATTTTTGCCTGTGCGGAATAAAGCTTAGGTACTTAATGGATAAACCACGGGCTATCCATTGCTTTTCATAAAAGGTTTTTATTGAGAGATAAGGTAGTTGATGGTCGCTATGATGAACATCGTCAATCTGATGTATTATTTCGAAATTATTTTCATTGGCCATAGCCAAGGTGTACAGGTATTGAAAATTACTGTCGGTTTTAAGGTGAATTATTCCACCGGGCTTTAAAAACTTACGATACAGCTCTACGAAACGCGTGGAAGTTAAGCGTTTTCGTGTCTTCTTCATTTGTGGATCGGGAAAAGTCAGCCATATCTCACTCACTTCGGAAGGCGCAAAAAAACGATCGATTAACTCAATATGAGTGCGTAAAAAACCGGTATTTACGAGCTGGTGTTCATGAGCATATTTAGCTCCTTTCCACATACGCGCCCCTTTTATATCAACGCCTACATAATTATTAGAAGGTATAAATTTTGACAAGCCAACCACGTATTCGCCTTTACCACAACCAAGCTCAAGCACTATTGGTTTATCTTTATCAAAGAAATCTGAATTCCACTTTCCCCTAATGGGATGACTGTTTTTTTGGATTGCACTATACGGAACCTGCAATACATTGCGAAACAATTCCATATCGGCAAATTTCGAAAGTTTATTTTTACCCACGACTAAATAATCTAATTTTTCTCAATTCGTAGCCCAAAATCTCTTAAGTTGCTAAGCCTATCTTCGCGCATGGCTTGCTGTACGTGTATTTTATATTCTCCTTTCAAAGGGAAAAACACATTCGATCTGTAATCGAATTCACAAAGATAAACACCTCCACTACCCTTACCTATCCATTTGCCATTAGGCATAGCCAGCTGAAATTCAACAGTATCGTTAAAAACAGTTGAATCGGGTGCTACTATGTCGATAAACACCCATAAATTGCTATATGAATATTGCTCGAGGTTTCGGGTACTTAATATTAACTTATAATATTGAGTAGTATCAGAAATATTGAATGCAAAAGTAGCAATTGAATCTTTATGCCACCCCGATGCGTCGGCATGATAATAATTTTCATAAACACGACTTGAGTCACATGCTGCAAATTGTACAATTAACAATAGAATCAATATTTTATAAATAATTGTCTTCATAAATTCATTTATTTATCGGCAAAGCGAAATGAAATTGACAAACAATAATTGCCGTAAACGAAACCTATTGTGGGTTACCAGTCTTATTATTATCATTTCTTGGACCACGTTTGAATCTTCTTGACTGGTTTTTCCGTTTTTGATTATTACCAGAGGCATTGTCTCTCCGCTTGTTTTCCTCACCATCTGGCTTTCTACTTCTTGGCGGCTGATTATTCCTGTTTCCGCTTTGTTCTCCTGCTTTTTGTTGAGGTTTTGGTCTTCTCTTTCCTTTACGCCTGTTTTTCCCTTTATCATCTTTCGGCATATCGAAACGAGTAAGGCTGTCCTGTCCAACCACATTATCATAATTATGCTCAATAATTGGATTTACTTTAGTTTCGAGCAACTCGTCTATATCAATAAGCTTTTCAGGCTTCTGCCCTTTCTGGTTCATACGGTAAACCTGCTTTACTCGCCTAACCGATAAAGGTATTTGCCCTGATGGTGCATTATTATCAAGTGTGTACCAGTATATGCGTTTAAACACATCGCATTTAAGGTAAATGTATTCGCCTTCTTCAGTTTTGAGCCTTTCACGTGGAGGGAAATCCCGTTGTTCATCAATGTAGCTGTCCACTTCGTAATTGAGACAACACTTTAGCTTGCTGCATTGGCCGGCCAATTTTTGTGGGTTCATCGATATTTCCTGATAGCGGGCTGCAACAGTCGAAACCGAACTAAAATTTGACATCCACGAGCAGCAACACATTTCACGCCCGCATGGACCAATACCACCTATGCGGCCAGCCTCCTGCCGCGCACCAATTTGCTTCATTTCAATCCTGATGCGGAAAGTCTCTGCCAATACTTTAATGAGCTGCCTGAAATCGACACGCTCGTCGGCTATGTAGTAAAAAATTGCTTTGGTGCCATCGCCCTGATATTCTACGTCGCCAATTTTCATGTTGAGCTTCAGATCGGATGTAATCTGGCGCGATTTAATCATGGTTTCGTGCTCTAAAGCCATGGCAGCTTCCCATTTTTCGATATCAACGGGCTTTACCTTGCGATAAACCTTACGCATTTCGCCATTGTTGAGCGTTACCTTGTGGCGCTTCATTTGCTTTAACACAAGATCGCCGGTCAAAGAAACCATGCCTATATCGTGACCCGGGTTGCCTTCAACAGCAACCAACTCTCCAACCTCAAGGTTAAGGCTGTTCGTATTAACGTAGTAATCTTTTCGAGTATTCTTGAACCGGATTTCAACAAATTCATCCGGGTTTGCGGTGTTTTTTATATCTTTCAGCCAATCCTGCACATCGAGCTTGGCGCACGAACCTGCCAATTTGTGTGAAGAACAGCCCCTGAAAATAGGATTCCCTGTTGTCATAAAAAATAATTTTAGTGCCTCCCATTATTCAGGAGGAATATATTGTTTTAATATCTTGAAACATAAATACTTGTGCTAATACAACACTTTTATAGCAAAATATAGATGTAACAAAAATAAGCAATTAACTGATTGATAAAAGCTATGCCTTAATAAACTTTGAAATTTTAAGAGAAAGGTCAAGGAAAACTAGGCGACCATAACCGTTTTGTGAAATGTCGCGAAAAGCTTTTTCAAACTCTTCGGAAAAAAGGAAAACATTGCGCTCATTAATAAAGGGGCTGAATTTATCGGAAAAAGCCTTTTCCTTTTCATTGAGATAAACAATATCGGGGCGGTTTAAATTTTTGACAAAATTTTCACGAACCATTTTCATACAATAAAGCAGAAAAGTTTTTTGCCTTTCGCGGCCAATCGCGGCCAAACTCTCAACCCAATCGAAAAGTTGAGGCCAGTCGCGCTTGTAACACAGGCGCATCAATGCAGTAAACTGCTCAAAGCAAAATATTTTTTCTTCATCGGGCGAAAGCATGTCGAGTGCGGTAATAAAATTGCCCTTTGCCTGGTGCACCAATCCCTGGATATTTTTCCCTACAGATTCAGGCATGGTACTTAATGCAGTAGCCAACGATTCGTTATCGATTCCAGTAAATTTAATCAGCTGGGTACGCGAACGGATAGTTGGAAGAATTTGCTCTTCGGCCTCGGTAACAAGCACCATTAATGTTTTTGGAGGAGGTTCCTCTATCATTTTCAACAACTTATTGGCACACTGCATGTTCATCCGCTCAGCCATCCAAATAACCATCACCTTATATTCCGACTCGAATGTTTTTAAGTTCAGTTTCCGTATTATTTCACTGCTCTCGTGCACAAATATTTTACCCTGGGCATTTGCAACATCAATAGAACTGTACCACCCATTCAGGTTGAAATAAGGATTATCCAAAACCTTCTTTCGCCATTCACCAATATAATTGTCGCTAACCGGCTCCTTCAATTTCGGGGTTTTTACCACCGGAAAAACAAAGTGCAAGTCGGGATGTATCAGCTTGTTCATTTTTTTACACGAAGAGCATACACCGCACGAATCACTGTCGGTACGATTGGTGCAATTTATGTATTGAGCATAAGCAATGGCCATAGCCAACTTACCCACACCCTCGGGGCCTGAAAAAAGCAAAGCATGGCTAACCCTGTTTTGGCTAACCGCTTCTGTAAGCCGCTTTTTAATGGCTTGTTGCCCTATTACTTTGTTGAATTGCATCAAGTGCAAATATGGAAAAAATTAGCGGTTTTTTACAGTAATGTTGAAAAGTAAACTCCAATGTTTTGCATATACAAAGCATATTGATTTGAAATTCTTTATTTTCCATTCTCAATCATTATCTTTGCAGCCTGAAAAATCAATGATTAATTTTAAACCATGAGCAATTTTAAACGCACACTGATTACCTCGGCATTACCATATGCCAACGGCCCTGTTCACATTGGACACCTGGCCGGAGTTTATGTTCCTGCCGACATTTATGCCCGTTACCTCCGGATGAAGGGCGAAGATGTTGCATTTATTGGCGGTAGCGACGAACACGGTGTGCCCATTACACTGAAAGCTAAAAACGAAGGGGTTACCCCGCAGGATATTGTGGACAAATACCACGGCATAATCAAGGACGCATTTTCGCGCTTTGGGATTTCGTTCGATGTGTATTCGCGCACCAGCGCTCAAGTACACCACGATACCGCATCGGAGTTTTTTAAAAAATTGCACGACGAAGGCAAATTCATTGAAAAAACTACAGAACAATATTTCGACGAAGAAGCTAAACAATTTCTGGCCGACCGATACATTACCGGTACCTGCCCCAAGTGCGGCAACGAAAAAGCTTACGGCGACCAGTGCGAAGCCTGCGGGAGCTCGCTGAATGCTACCGACCTTATAAACCCGAAATCGACTTTAAGCGGCAACCCGCCCATTATGAAGGAAACCAAACATTGGTACCTTCCGCTCGACCAATACGAACCCTGGCTCAAAGAGTGGATACTCGAAGGGCACAAGGAATGGAAAAGCAACGT
>SKHV01000172.1 GCA_007116765.1 Prolixibacteraceae bacterium
TAGTTTGGCCAGATTCAAACTATGCAAAAGCGAAAGGTATTCCCTTTCGGCTACATCAATTTTGCGTTCGAGGCGTTTCATGGTAGCACCAAGCGGGGCATAATTTTCGAACAATTGCCTGAATTCACCCTGCTTTTGCCTGCCAATCATTAGCTTTGCTTTCGAAGTTTCGTATTCGATCATACTGGTTAGCCAATCGCGCAAAATAGTTTCAGACTGTACACCTTCGGTGGTATTTTCGAGGTTAAACTTATTGCTAACCACCTCATCAAGCAATTGTTGTAATTGAATCGACTGTTCCCTTAAGTCAGAAATTTCCTGAATGAGAATAGCTTCGTTTTGCTCATCGCCTTTTTCGAGATTAGTTTTCAAGGCAATCTCAAGGTTCACTTTTGCCAACTGATTTCGCAGGTTTTTTATTTCGGCGCTGTTTACGCGGGTTCTTTCTCTTGCCGACATTCTGCTTTCAAGGGCTTTCATTACCGATTCGGATGCGGCGTGACTCATCTGAATATCCATATAAACCAAGTTTACATGCTCGCGCTCGGATGCTACATGTTTGGTTTGCTCGTGATAATTGATAATGTTATTGTCACGGTTGAACTGAAGCAACTCGTTCTCTGCCTGATTAAGCCCTTCGTTCGAAATATCGAGCTGTCCCTGAAAATAGCGTACTACGGCATCGGACTGGTTTACCTTTAACAATGAATATTCAGAAATAAATACATCAATCAAAATATCGAGGGTTTGTTTACAAATACCGGGGTCGTCTGCAGTGTATAGCACATCAATCATATCGCTGGTTTGAATGCGATTTACCCTTGTATTCGATCGTATTCTTTTCGAACTGTAGTGCCTGTGTTCGTAGTTAATGAGTTCGTAAATAAAATTGCTATGGTCCTTATCGCGGTAAGCTTTCAAGTTACGCAAGGTACGGTCGAAATTCCCTTTAACAACAAGCGCCTTAACATCGTCGGGCACAATTCGCATCAAATCAATATAATGCTGCCGTTCAATAAACTCAGGAGTAGGTTCATCGAGCAATAAATGCGATGCCAACAAGCGAACCCCAACTTCTTCGATGGTGCTGCGGGCGGTAATTAAGTTGATTAGGTTATCGAAAGCCGTGCGAGTTCCAAAGTAATCCATTCTCGACTCTTCGAGCGATACGATAGATGAACCTGTTGCAATGCCTGTATATACCGACGCATTGGTGCGGTATGATTTGGGTTCATCTCTGGTTAGATAAAACACTATGGCAACAAATACAATAGGCATTATTATCAGTAATGCAATATGCTTTAAAAGCAGCCGTATGAAATAAAGTAAGTTCAAAATTCCTAGTCGTTTAGTTTTATTGGCATTCCAACAGTTTCTTCCATTAGCTTCAAAGCAGTAAAGAATTCAATTTTACTCTCTTCTAAATTGATTACTGTCCGAGAAAGCATATCGTTCAAGCGGGCAAATTCATCAACGGTTATAATGCCGTTATTGAAATCCTTTTCGGCACGCACCATTTGCACCCTATATACTTCAGTAGAGTTGTTCAAAACAATCATATTGCGGTAAGCCTTGGCAATATTACCATACTGAATTATTACCAGCTGCCTAAGTTCTCTTACCGTTGATTCTTTTTCGAGCAAAACCCTGTCGCGTTCTACCGCAGCCAGTTTCACACCACTTTTATCAATAATCGACGAGATGGGGATTTTCAGATAAACACCAAAGTTATAGCGGGTTTGTTCGGTAGTGCTGGTAGCTACTTCGTCAAGACCTAAATCTTCCCGAATTATTAAATTATCGAAAAGGCCATATTTGGCACCGGCTTCAAACCCAAGGCTACGCATCCATTCCCTTTTTTCTGAATTAACTTTTAACTGGTTAATAACCATATTGGCATCGTGGATTTTCAACAACGGCGAGTTCTCTTCGGCTTGTGCATGCAGTGTTGCCAAAGTAGGTAACCTTTCGGTAATGTCCTTTCCCGACATGGTATTGGCAATTAGTTCATCGTATGTTTGCCCTTTCATAATAACAGGAAATATCAATATGAAAGCAAAAATCAAAACCGTGAATATCCTCATCATTTTCTTATACGTTTTCTTTTTGAAAAACTGCCGGAATGGTTCGCATAATTATCCAAATATCTTTCCAAAAAGCATATTTACTGTTGGCAATTTCAACATATTTATTGTCGAGCCCTTTGCGTTCTTCGGGCGACATTTTCGAGCTTCGTCCCCTGGCTTCCACCTGCCACAAACCTGTTATACCTGCCGGGCCGTTAAAGCGGCTGGTCCATTCATCGGTGGTCAATAACTCGGCTTCGTAAAGCGGCAATGGCCTGTTTCCTACAATCGACATATCGCCCTTAATTACATTGATTAGTTGGGGCAGTTCGTCGATACTTAGCTTTCGGATAATATGCCCAACCTTTGTTATGCGCGGGTCGTTATCAAGTTTAATGAAAGCTTTTTCCTGCTTGTTTTTCTGAGTGTACCTGAACGATTTTTCATCAACTGCATCTTCGTCGCTAAATAACAAAGTAGAACCTGTGTCGGTTTTTGCTTCATTAGTATTATTTTCTGTCTGCTCTTTAGGCTTGCTTTCAGACTGATATTGATTGAGGTGTTCAAATTCCTTCAAACGCTTGTCGGCATCGGGGTACATAGAGCGCAGCTTTAGGAAGTTGAATATTTTATACCCCGTACCAACCCTTTTCGAGATGTAATATACCTTGCCTTTTGACTCAAGCCTGATGGCAATGATAACCAGCAGCAGGAAAGGCGAAGCCACGAGCAATGCCATTGACGCAAAAAAGATATCGAAAGCGCGTTTAAAGAAACCTATTTTGTATTCTTGCACTTCGGTGGGTTTATTTGCCGGCTGTATGGTTTTCACTTTTGGCTTAAAATCGACAAGGAAGTTAATCCGATCAATTAACTTATGTACAAAAGCAATTTGATCAAGGAATTTCGCATCGGGTGCAGGTTTAATGTAGTAATCGTCGATACGCACTTGCATAGCGGCTTTGCGAGTTTCGGCATCAAGCTGCTTATCAAGAAGAATGAAGGGGATTTTCCGTTCGTTATCGAAGCTTTTAATGAAATCGTGGAAAAAAGACAGACCCTTTTGCCCTTGTAAATAATGCTCGCAAATTACCCCATCGAAAACAGGGTGTGTTTTCATCAGATTTGTAGCTTCAAAAACATTCTTGTAATTTCTGACCTCAACTAAGTCGTTCAGATACTCAAGGTTATCACTGAAACGTTTGTCATCACCGATATATACAAGCCGCAATATATTTTTGGATTTTTCATTCATGTTGTTGGATTTTATCGTCCCAAAACTTTTTCAATCCGTATAAGCAGCTCTTCGGGGTTAAACGGCTTCATTATGTAGTCTTCGGCACCGGCTTTCAGGCACTGAATTCGGTCGTTGCTACTGTCCTTGCTACTAAGCACAATCATTGGCACATCGGAGAAATAGCCGCTTGATTTCACTTTGCCAATCAACTCAA
>SKHV01000191.1 GCA_007116765.1 Prolixibacteraceae bacterium
GAATATTGCTGAATGTCGGCAAAGTTAGTACTTACTTTAATTGACGCAACTTCGGCCGGGTTCATATTCTCGAGCACATTTATGCTAGTACCCATTCTTTGTCCGTCAACTACAATAAGTGCACCCTGCTGAAAGTTAAGTGAGTTGATTGATCCTTGAAAAACTATTTGGTTACTTACTATATTGTATGGTTTAATAATGCGAATTACTTCGAGGAGCGAAACTCCCGACTGCAATAAGCTCTGGGTATTGGTTTGATTAGTGGGTCTTGGGGTTTCGGTTCCTATGCCGGCATGGCGCAGCAATTCTATATTATTATTGATATACCTGCTAATATCTGGAGAATCAAAAGCGGGAGTTCTGCTCAACGACTCGCGTAAAAGCAAATCTTCCATAGTGTTGCTGAATGCTTTGTCGAGAGTAACATCGTAGGTTCTGCGACCGTTCTCGCTTACCGCAGTTACACTCATGCTCGAATGCCATGTAGTGTTTTTGAATACAAATTTTCCTTCTTCATCGGATTTTACGCTTATTAGCGAGGGTTTTTCGGGATGATCCATCATCACCGTTGCATTGCTTTCCGGTTTGTTTCTCCGTCCATAAACAGTACCGCTCACGTTATTCATATTGTCAGTTTTAAGTGCTGTTTCAGGTTGAAAAATTTGGCTAAGGCTAAGTGGTTTATACTGATTGGCAATTAACTCGGTGTTTGTAATGAAATGCTCAAGAACAGTAAGTGGAGGAGATGAAATAAGCGGATATTTAAGAAAATCGTAGTTCAACGGCAAAGCCTTCGCGGTGAGCATATGTTCATCAACCACGGTTATACCCATCCTTGAAATTTTGGTTGCGCTGAAAATGCTATCGGATTGAATGTGAATGTTCGCAACTTCGTCATTGCTTTCAATGTATATTTTTACTTCGGGTTGGGGATTCGGGTTATATACCAAACGTTTAGATAATACATCACCTTCGGAATTAATCACGGCCAGAGTTACCAAGCCGTAAGGCAGGCTTTGTGTAGCTATGTTGAAATTGTTTCGTGTATTGGCAACATAATTGGTCGAAAGGTATATTGCCCCCGAAGCGTATGCAAGAAGGGTTAGGTTCTGCTTGAGATATTCTCCTGAGTTATACACGGCAAGTCTAAGTGCCGTTTCTTCGGTTTTTGTAAGGGTTATTGCTACCCCTTCAGCATGTACGGTAGGCAATTTAAATTCTTGTTTATTACCGTATTCCGATTCGATTTTTAAAAAGTAATCTTTATCCGGCATGGGCAGTAAACTAATCACCCCAACCCCATCTTTCAGAGGTTTTGCTTCTCCGGCAAGATTGTTTTGTCGGTCGTAAATTTTGCCCGAAACATTAACCGGTTTGCCAAATGGATCGAAAGCCCGGTAAACAATTCGTTGTGTATTGTTCGAAATAAATTTTCCACCTTCGGCAAAAAAAACAACACGTAGGGCATCGATCGTAGTGGGTATTTGAAGGCGGCGCGAGTTGTTGTCGCTGGTTTTTACAACTAGGTATAAGCCATTTTGTTTTTCTTGTGGTATTTTCAGGTTTACTGTTGAAATTTCGTTAATTCTGATGTTTTCTCTTTTGGAAAACAATTCGTTTTGCGATGAGTGTAATGAAATTGTCACTCTCTCTCTTCGTCCTGATGGAGTTATGGGACTCAGTATCATGCTTAAACGAATATTGTCGCCTGGTTTGTATATTTCTTTGTCGGTTTTAAGGTTTATGCTAAAGTTGTTTCGCCTTAAACGCGTAATTGTTAATGGCTGAATTGCGGCTAGCGAGGCATCTCCATTTTGAAATGTTTCGCTAGCATATGCAATAAAAAATACATTGCCCTGTGGTGCCCACGAGGGAATTTGTAGTGTATTCGACAATCTTCCGCCAAGTACCAGATGACGGCTGTCGGCAATAACTTCACCACTTTCAGATTTCAGCATTATTATCAGGTTCGAATTTTCGACAACTTGCTTGGTCAAACAATTTAGTACAGTGGCATCGAACCAAATATTTTCGCCGGGAGCATATATGTTTTTATCGGTTTTAATGAGGGTTTTCACGGTGTTAAATTCAGAGGAAAACTTGAGCATTCCCTCAGTGAATAGATCAAGTGCCGGTGTTTGTGCATTTACTATGTTTGAGCACAGCAAAATAAATGCTATTGCTATAGTACGTATCATATTATTGAAATTTACGGTTTCTTATTTGTGTGGGTAATAAAAAGATTGCGGTTGTCGAAAGCTTTAAGTGCGTCTACTAATTTTTCTTCGGGCTTTATGATGTTATAATTTTGCCAAAAGTTTTCATCGTACGATACAATTTTATCGGTAAATATTTCATTGGCGCGAAAAATTTCTCCCCTGTTGAATTTTTGCAGATCGCCCTTTTCAATATTAGTGCTTACTATTTCTGCAATGCTTTTAAAGTTTGTGCGTTCGCGCCAATTGCGAGTATTTATTCTTATTTCAATTGTACTACGTGCCGATAATAAATACCATATATCATCGATAAGTTTATATTGAACCGAGTATTCAAGTGAGGTGGGAATAGCTCTCGAGTTCCGGGGTTCTTTCTGGATTAGTGAACTTTGTGCTTCTCTTAATCCTTGTCGTGTTAGACTAAATTCTGAGCGCACTACTGCAAAAGTTTCGGTGTCGATATACAAAGAGCCTTCGTATAATATATTACGCACACTGTACGCAGGCTTAAAGCTTAATACTGCAGTTTGGCGATTGTCAACAGTGGTTGTTTCTTCGAATTTGAACGAATAAAGATGTTTGAAGTCGGGATTCAGAAAACTTTCATTGTTTTTTACTATGTCGAGTTTAGTGATGTAATATGGCCCGCCCATTAGCCTGAATTTTATGTCGGTGTGAGTTTGTAATTCGGCAGCTTTTCTACCTTTTATAAACTTTACGTGATCTTGCCTTATTTCGTTGGTGTATGGGGCTTTCATTACTTGAATTATTGCTTCCGAAATGTCGGTGTATTCGTCGTTCTCGAGTGTGGTTTCGCGGTAATAATTGGTGAGAAGGGTGTATTCGGTCTCATAATTCTTATGAATGTTCTGATAAACGTTTTTCAGTAATTGTTCGGGGTCATATTGTATCACATCTATCTGATTCAGGTTGTAGGTTTTGGGAATCAGAGCCACCTCGTTATAGTCTAAGATTAATTGCTGCACGGGCATGAAGTTAATATTGTAACCAATACTAGAGAAGCCCAAAGTATCGTTCCGGTATTGTTCGGGTAGTTTTATTTCAAAATAGCCATTATTATTGCTCATTGTACCAATTGCTTTTCCGGCAAGAGCTATGTTACAAAATGGTATTGGGCTTTTGCTGTCTTTTTCGTAGACTATCCCCTTAATTGTAATGAATTGTTCTTTTTTTGTCTGATTTTGAGCTTGTTCAATCGGGAAAAATACCACTTGATTATCAAATGCTTTAAAATTGAAAAGCTTTGTGTTGGTAATTTCCTGCAATATAGTGTATAAA
>SKHV01000397.1 GCA_007116765.1 Prolixibacteraceae bacterium
ACCAATTTGTATTGGCATAAAAGTAAAATATAGCCTCTTTTTTGCTTCATAAATGTAAGAGGAACTATGTTCCACCACAACCAGAAAGTACGAATAGTCCCCAAAATGGGTAAATCAATAAAATGAAATTGAAAAAAACCTGAGGTAAAATCTTATTTTCACACAGTCTGTTTATGCCGGGGTGATGAATGCGTAGCATTCAATCCGGTGCAAGCAGCATGCTGTTTGAAATGCAGCCATTGCATGCACCGTAAGTGTAGAAAAAACATCAACGGTTTCGCATCTTAACGGTATTTGTTTACGAAAACAGTATTGCCCCTTTTCTGTCCACTAATTGCACTAATTGCACGAATATTATTGCCTGTCGGCAATTTATTTTGCTTATGGGCAACGAATTATACTTCGTTGAAAAACAATAAACCGAACTTGACCAAAAAGCAAATCGTGAAATTCCTAAATGTTTTTATTTTTGAATAGTATTAGGAATATTCCTATCATTTGTCTAATGAAAAAAATACCGCGTAAACAATACTACCCTAAAAATACTGATACTTCAGCAATTTTTAGGTAACAAACTCCCTTTTTTTATGAATAATTGAGGTTAGGTATATGAACAAAAAAGAGGCTGTCTAAAAAGACAGCCTCTTTTTTAATATAATGCATTCAACACTCAAAACTTATTAGTTTTAAAGGTGTTTCATAAAAACGCACTATTTTATCATTTTAATTACGCTTTGCTCACGGCCATTGCTACTTTGCAACAACAACATATATATACCATCAGGAAGCTGGGTATTGATGGTGTGAGAAAGAGATTCATTGACAGATTTGTCCATAACTACCATCCCTGTAGCATTGAGAATTACAATACGCGCAATATTATGGGTATTTACCAATGTAATTTGGTCGGTAAATGGGTTGGGGTATGCATGCAATTTTGCATGTGCAGCGATCGATTCAATAGAGGTTTGGTCATCAAAAATCGCGGTCAAGAGTAAATCCGAAGTTACTGCGTCTCCTTCATTAAATACATCATCAGTTCCGGCAATCTTCCATCCTGAAAAACTTTCACCTTCATCTGCATCGGGTGCAGTAGGGAAGGTCACCGATGCGCCGTCTAAGGCATATTGGCGATGGTATGTATCATCAGATACTGTAAATGTAACTTCAAATACTTCTTTAACCGCATCATTAAAAGCTGCAAGAAGTGGAAATTCACCATCGTTTAACTTGCTGTGCCCCCAAATCAAATCTTCCTGGTCTCCCTGTAGAAGATTTGCCACTTCACCGCCTGTTAATTCTGCTGCTGTTTTTGCAGTTGCCTCTCCTACGATTCCTTCGCTTCCAATACCGGGGAATTCAGCTTGTTCAAGGTGCCAGCAGTTTAAGACAATAGGCTGATTTTCACCTTCCACAGCATTTAACCCTACTATACTTCCTGTTCTGTCTTCTTGATCCGGATTAAAATTAACAACCCCACTGTTCAAACAGTTCAATACTTCACCACCGGTATTCCATCCAACAATTCCCCCAGTTCTATTCCCGAGATTTATTGTTCCTGTATTATAGCAATTTTTTATTGTACCTTCCTGGGTGCGGCCGGCAATTCCACCTCGGCCAATTCCGCCTGCAGAACCAGAAATTGTAGCGGAGCTGTAACAATTTTCAATAAGGCCGCGATGCAGACCAACAAAAGCACCAACGGCATTTGTGCCGTAAATAAATGACTCCTCAATGCCGAGATTTCTTATAATGGCATCCGCAAGTGTTTGCTTAAATAAACCTTGCTGAGCAGCGTTTCCGGGAATGAATATTCCTTTAATTACATGCCCTTGGCCGTCTAATGTGCCGTTAAACTGGCTTGCCCCCAAACCAATAATAGGCCATACATTTAAGTCAGCTGTTTCTTTATTCCATTCGCTCCAATTAGAAGTATTATTTAGTGTAATATTTGCTATTAGGTTTACTGTTTTGCCTTCGAAGCTAGAGACTCCGGTATTGACTAACTCAGCCAGTCCTAAAAGTTGTTTGGCTGTTGAAATATTAAATTCTGTTTGTTCGGCATCATACCATGATATGTCTATTGGATCTTCTTCTTCTGACAACTCTCCTTTTGAAATAACTACCTCGTGCAGTCTGAAATTAGTAGCCCGCTGCGCAACAGAAACCTTGCCGCTGGCATCCACTTGTATGTTAGAAAAGTTCCCTACTTCCTCCATTGCCGAATTATATACCGTACCCGAGGTGTATTTACCATTTGTTATCTCGCCAAAGTCAATTCGGATATAAGCATTATCGTTATAATACACATAGATAGTGGATCCATAATCTTCAATTTTTAAGTTTGCTCTGATTTTAAGGGTCTCCACTCCATCAGGCTTTGGAACCGCAATTTGGGCAAACTCAGTTTCATCAGCACCTGAGAATTGAACGACCATTGAATTCCATCCATCACCAGCTTTAGAAGGATAAAAGGCAATGCCCGTATTGTTAAAGTTTCCATGGTTACTAGCGTTGCCATTGGCATGGGGTTCCTGGAGTTTGTCAAGTTTGTCCAATCCCGGGTTAATCCTTATGACCACGCCGCCCTGGCTATTGTTATGATTCGTATAATCCAAATCAACTTCAAAGATATAGGGCCCGGCATACACATCTTTTGAAACGATTATACGTTTAGGTGCCCATGTAAACTGAAGGTAACCATCGTCGACCCCCGTAAAAGAGGACGGGTCGACTGTTTCCCATTGATCAAAGAACTTAGTACTATCCCAGGTAGCAAATGTCTCCTGGTAGTTGATTTCAAAATCTGCCACAGGCTTGCCTTCTTCAAAGCCCTGAGCATTTGTAGTCATTGTGAGTAAACCCAATGCTAACATGAGTGTAAAAATTTGTTTCATAATAGAAAATATTAAGTTTAGAAATTTAAAAGAATACTTGTTAAATTTTTAAATTATAGCGAATCTATAATTATATGCTATAAGTATTTAATTATTATTTTCAAAATTTAAAATTAAATTATTTTCAAATATTAAGCTTTTGAATTTAGTTCAATTACTTTTAAAATCGTGTCATTTATGCATAATATGGTGAGAAATAAACATTTATGAGGTGAGGGAAAAATAAATTACAAATGATGAGTTCTGTTTTATTGGAACTGAATCTCGGCATTTCTTTAAATGTGTAATGAGACGATTTTTAAAGCAATAGGCAAAAATTTAAAAGTGTATGTGAGGGATATTAACGACATTTGCTTAAAATTTATAAGAATTTATGAAACGAGCATTTAAATACACGATTAAAGTTCGATTAATTAGAAAACTATTGTTGTTTAAGGCTATTATATGCCTAACCATTAATATCGGCTGGTCGAAGCAATTATTAACTGAGCAGCTTCCTCCACCAACCGTGGAAAATAGTTTCTTTCTTTTGCCAATTTGGGATCAAATGGGGGCTTCCAGCGTGGTGTCTTTCGAGCAGAAGATTATCCAGATTGAGAAAATGAAGC
>SKHV01000185.1 GCA_007116765.1 Prolixibacteraceae bacterium
AAACTCTAGAAAATGATCCAATCATCATAAATTCAAACAAGGAGTTCTGGGGTTCTACTAACTTATTTTTGGATTTAATATACATAGTAGTTTTTCATGACCCTACTCAGGATTTTAGATTTAGCGGGAACCATGATCTTGTCCAAAATGTACCAGAACACAAAAGGCTGTTTAACGCTAAGAAAGGTTGCGGACTACCAATAGGAAATTTAACATCCCAATTTTTTGCAAACATCTATTTAGACATCCTAGACAAATTTATAAAACATACATTAGGTGTAAAATACTATGCCCGGTACGTAGATGATATTATAATAGTTGGTAACAATGTACATAACCTTAAGAAGATTTTTGACCAAATCGAAAACTTTGCCTGGGATAACCTCAGGCTAGAGTTTCATAACAATAAAACCCATACAAACAATGTAAACAATGGTGTAGACTTTGTTGGAAGGGTGATTTACCCATACCACACAGAGGTAAGGAAGAGGACTATCTCAAATTTTAATAAAAAAATTATTCATTATAGCGCCTGTTCTAAACCTTTAAATAACAATGCTAGAAGTTGTTTCAATTCCTACCTGGGCATTTTACAGAATTCAGATACTTATAATATACGAAAAAAAATTATTACTACTAAATTGATACCATTAGGTTTTGAAACAACATCTAGCTATAAGAAAATAATTATTCCCAAATCTGCGATCTTATCAGCCCAATACTAGTTTTTGCATCGTCGCTGAAGTTGTGGTTAGCAACATCATGGGAAAATTTTTTTAAGGATGAAATTTTTTCTTTCTCACTTACACAGAATAAATGGTGAAAGAACCCAGGCTCTTTTTCACCTTTATAAAGAGTGAATAGATCCTTAGTAACAGATTTTACTTTTAAACCGTATTTTGCAATATTTCTTGTAACAAGGTAGTCATCAAGTATGTGTTCAGCCGTGTACCCAAAATTTAACTCCATATGTAATGGGAAAATTTCTCCAATGTATTTAGTTGGGTCTTCATAAGGGTGCCAAATGTCTCTACACCAATCACTAAAACAGGTTAACCAGGTACAAGCACCAATCCAACGTCCATCTCTTCTGGTATAATTGTTTGGTCTAAATCGCAAATTGGAAATGTCATTACCATTAAAAATAACAGTATCTTTATCTACAAGCTCGGTTAAGTCAGGCGTGTTAGGGTGAACCATAGCGTCAGCATCTAAGAAAATAGTCCAATCATAATCCGTACTCATCTCGTACAATTGAAATTTTTCTATATTTGCCCCATAAGCCGGGAACTTTCTTTCAGTGATAATATGAAAGTCAGCTCCTATCTTATGGGCATACTTTTTCATAAAGGGGTAAGTTAGGTCTGTAATTTCTTTGTTGTAGTTGATGTCTAGGGTTACAATTTGTTTTTCATGATTACTCCGAATGTTACAGGTTGACTTTACGTGCGCGGTGGCTACTACTTACTAGGTCTGCGTCCTTTATAAGCACCCTATCTTCCATAACCAGAATATTAATTTTCATGTTGTTAAATGTTTTCAGGGCATCTTCTGGTGTCTCAACTATTGGTTCTGATGAGGTGTTAAAGCTGGTATTTAGAAGCAACGGTACTCCCGTCTGCTTGTAGAACTCAGAAATTATTTCGTAGAACCGGTTATTTGTTTCTGTGTTAACAGTTTGAATTCTACAACTTCCATCTACGTGTGTAATAGCTGGAACTAAATCCGGCTTCTTAACTTGGCATGTGAACAACATAAATGGTGAAGGGCCATCCCAGTCAAACCATTCAGACGTGTGATCTTCCAAAACACTTGCTCCGTAGGGGCGGTACCACTCACGTTTCTTTACTTCGTTATTCAGGTAGTCTCTCATTTTTGGACATCTTGGGTCAGCCAGAATAGACCTGTTTCCTAATGCCCTGGGGCCAAATTCTGAGGAACCTTGGTACAAAGCTACAATTTTTCCTTTGGCTATTTCACTGGCGATAAAATCAGCATTGTAAGGCATAGTGTTCTCGATTTTAGGTATACTGTAATTGGAGCCTGAGTACATTAGATCTTTATTGGTGTATTCTTCTCTGGGGTACCCGAGTATGGTGTGTGCAACATATAATGCAGAACCGACAGATAACCCATCATCACCACATGCAGGCGAAATGTGGATATTTTTAAACTTCGTATTCCTTTTTATAAGGGTGTTAACATTGCAGTTAAGAAATGAACCTCCTGATAGACATAAGTTGTAGTCGTGTTCCTTCACTAGCTTGTCAGGTAGTTTATTCAATGAATCCACAATAACATTTTCAAATATATGTTGGATAGTGTGAGCTACGTTCATTTTATTTGTAAACGTTCTCTCAAGTTTACAAATTAAACTGCCCTCAACCGCAAGAAAATCATTGTGGTTGAATGCCTCGTAGTCGTACTTGAAAGTGGGCAACAAATCCCCGTAGGATGCCATACCCATCATTTTACCAGCAGAGTAAATTGCAATTTCATTTAACAAGCCACTAGCAACTCTATCATATAGTATATTTACATGTATTTGATCAAAATCAAATAGCTTTATTCCCCTCTTGTTACCCGTCATCCACCTACAATAATCGTGGGGAGAGCCGTCTAAGGATAGTATAACAGCTTTTTCAAATGGGCTAGTAAAAAATGAGTATGACCCATGCCCAAGGTGGTGCCCAACTTGGCACCCTTTAGTGTGCCTACTAGGCAATGTTAAATCGAATAGTTCATGAGTTGCTGTGCCAGTTCCAACAATGTTACTACAGGTTTGTGCTTGGGGGCTTATACCATTATTAACTCGAAAATAATTTTTGTCATTATGCTCCAGAACTTTTAAGTTATTGGAGTCTCCAGGAATGATGTCATCACAAAAAGAAACATACCTAATGTCCTCAATATGTACCTCGAACCTTGCTAAGAGCATATTAACCAAAGAATCTACGTTACCATTGTTGTGCTTCTTTATTCTTGTGATACGCTCTTTAGTGATTGTTCCTAGAAGTCTGCCGTCTTTAACTAAACAAACAGACGCATCGTGACTTCCGTTAAACCCTAAAATGTACATATCAATTAACCTCCGTAGACCGTTTTTTAATCTTCAACTCTGAAACAGGAATAGAGTAGTGGCACCCATGGCAGATAGACCCACCTTCCTCCCTACTTCGTCTAACCACATCCCAAAAAGTATTCTTCGTAAACAGGTCATCCCAGTTCTCTTCAAGTAAATTCCCTAAAATATGTTCAAGTTTGCAGTCGCAGCAACAAAGGGTTAACTCCCCATTGGGCAGCAGAACTGGGCATACAAACTTCTTATTGCATATTACCGGGCCTTTTCTGGTAGGTGTTGCCCAATCACTTTGGATGTCTTCAACCATACCAGATTTGCAGTAAGTTGGAATAACCTTGGCAACCCCTCCTACAATTTCCTTAATCTCTGGGTGGATAGCAGATCCGTGGTAGTGAAAACTTTTTTGGACAATTTTACTA
>SKHV01000394.1 GCA_007116765.1 Prolixibacteraceae bacterium
TATTTTCTCGAACGCCGCGAAATGGGAGTCATCAACGTAGGTGGAGCCGGAAAAGTGAGTACTGCCGGAGCAACATACGAATTGGGATTCAAAGATGCCCTTTACCTTGGACGCGGCACAAAAGACGTGGTTTTCGAGTCGCTTGATGGTAAAAACCCCGCTCGTTTCTATATCAACTCAGCACCTGCGCATAAAGAATTCCCGAGCAAACGCATCACACTTGCCGATGCCAATGTGCTAAAACTGGGTTCGCTCGATACTTCAAACGAAAGGCAAATCAACCAGCTTTTAATTAACAAGGTGGTAGATACCTGCCAGTTGCAAATGGGAATGACCGAGCTGCAACCCGGAAGCGTTTGGAATACCATGCCGGTACACACGCACAGCCGCCGCATGGAAGCTTATTTCTATTTTGAAGTACCCAAAGGACAGGCAATTTGCCACTTCATGGGGCAACCCGACGAAACCCGCCATATCTGGATGAAAAACGAACAGGCGGTATTGTCGCCCTCGTGGAGCATTCACAGTGCAGCCGGAACTTCAAACTACATTTTTATTTGGGGCATGGCAGGCGAAAACCTCGATTATACCGATATGGATGTGCGTCAACCCGATGAATTGAGGTAAATATTATGCAATACGTTTCGAAATACAATGAAATGCCGGTAACTAAAATTGCCGATGGAATTGAGCGCCGTCTGGTGCATACTGAAAACCTGATGCTGGTAAATGTGGAATTTACCGATGGGCCAACATCTGAACCCGACCCTTTTCACTCCCATCCGCACGAACAAGTTTCGTATTTGGCCAATGGTGAAGTATTTCTTTTTGTAAGCGACGAAGAAAAGGTACATTTAAAACCCGGCGATAAATTCGCAATTCCGCCAAACGTGCCGCACACCATTCAGCGCTTGACGCCTTTTGTGCGCATAATTGATTGTTTTACCCCACTAAGGGATGAGTTTCTGAAATAAATATTAAAAACTGAATAAAATGCATATAGAAATTGAAAAATTATACGACCTCACCGGAAAAGTAGCCCTTGTAACCGGTGGAACCCACGGAATAGGTATGGCCATTGGTAAAATGCTGGCCAAAGCAGGTGCAAAACTTTGTGTGAATGACCTCTCACAGGAGCGGCTCGACCAATGCAAAGCCGAATATGCCAAAGATGGAATTGAAGTGTACACCCTAGTTTTCGATGTAACAAGCGAAGAACAGGTGGATAAAGGGATTACTCAAATTGAAAGCGAACTTGGTCCGGTTCATATTCTGGCAAACAACGCAGGAATCATTAAACGTGTACCCATACTTGATATGCCAATTGCCGATTTCAAACAGGTAATTGAGGTCGATTTGGTAGCCCCATTGATTGTGGCCAAGCGTGTGGTGCCCGGCATGATTGTGCGTCGCAGCGGGAAAATCATCAACCTTTGCTCAATGATGAGTGTTTACGGGCGTCAGAATGTTTCGGCCTATGCTGCCGCAAAAGGCGGATTGAAACTGCTTACCGAGAATATGACCTGCGAATGGGCAAAATACAACATTCAGGTAAACGGTATTGGCCCGGGCTACATTGCCACATCGCAAACTGCGCCCATACGCGAAAACGGCCACCCCTTTAACGACCTGGTAATGACTCGGACACCCGCCGGACGCTGGGGCGAACCCGAAGATGTGGGAAATGCTGCACTTTTCCTTGCATCCAACGCCAGTAATTTTGTAAACGGACATATTTTGTTTGTCGATGGCGGAATTCTTGCTAATTTTGGCTACGTGAAAGGTGAAAACGATTTATAATCAATTACTATGAATATCATGAAACTGAAATTATTGTCAATAATTATTGTGGCTCTTGTTTTTGCTGCATGTTCAGAAAAACAACAGAGCTTTAGTGTGAGCAACGCATCCGACATCGATTTAACCGAAAAATCGATAGTGATTAAACGTGCCGACCTTGAAGCCAAATATGGTGAGTTGAAAGAGCAAGCGTTGGTATTTTTAGTTGATGAGGCCGGTGAAAAAACACTTGCACAGCTCGACGATACCCGTGGCGATGGAAAATGGGACGAACTGTTCACTCAGCTTGACCTTAAAGCAGGCGAAACCCGTTCATTCAGCATTGAGTGGGGAAATCACGAAGATTTTGCCAATGTGAAGTACCGCACAAACATACGCTTTGCAGATAAAAACGACCCATCGAAAGAATTTACCCATGCCGAAAGGCTGACAACGACCGATACAAAAACTTCGCAGGCTGCCTTCCAGTTCGAAGGGCCAGGATGGGAAAACGATGTAGTAGGCTTCCGCAACTATTTCGATGCACGAAACGGCATGGACATTTGGGGCAAAACAACCACCGAAATGGTACTCGATAAAGTAGGCTTGAAAGGTGCACCCTCGTACCACGAGATGCAAGACTGGGGAATGGACAATCTCAAAGTAGGCAATTCGCTGGGTGCCGGTGGCATAGCCCTGCTTTCGGCAGGACAATTGTACCGTGTTGGCCCGGGTAGCGTTGGTTCTTACAAGCTTATTACAGAAGGCCCGCTGCGCTCAATGTTCGAGTTTCAGTTCGACCGCATAAACATAGCCGGACGCCTTATTTCGGTTCAGCACCGCATTGCCATTGAAGCCGGAAAGCCTTACTACAACAACAGCGTATTTGTTGACGATGCCGGCGATGCAAAACTGGCTCCGGGCATAGTAAACATGGACACAGAGATGGTTTATACCCGTTCACTCGATAATGTTTCATACTTCTACACCCACGACAATCAGGGTTACGATGGCGAAGTGCTGGGCATGGCCATTATTGCACCTGTAAACAACATAGTGGTTGAAACGGCTCCCGATTCGGGCGACGGTGTTATTCAAACCTATTATACTGTTTTCGACATTGCTCGTCAAATCGAATATTATTTTATGGCAGGCTGGGAATTGCAGGATCCGGTATATTCAAGCCTCGAAGGCTTTGAAAAAGAACTGGAGAAACAGGCAAAGCAACTTGTGGCTAAAGTGAAGGTTGAGATTTAGTAATAGCTTTTAAGTTTACTATTGCTTATTTTTGCAATATGCGATTAAGTAATTTTGAGATAGACACAATTAACCGATTAGCAGGCAAATATTTTGGCAATAATGTTCAAGTTTATTTGTTTGGCTCACGTACAAACCCAAATTTAAGGGGTGGAGATATTGATTTGTTTATTTCAGGGGAAAACAATAAAATGTTTAATCTGAAAACTAAAATCATGTTTCTTGCTGATTTAAAAACAAATATTGGCGATCAAAAAATTGATTTAGTTTTCGACACAGAAGCAACTAAAGCAAAACCCGCTTTTTACCAATCAATTAATAAAAGTAAAATCGAGTTGAAATGCTAAAATTAATTGAAAGGACTGATGACTGGTTGCTTCTGCGTGAAACAAGGAATATTGTAACACACGAATATCCATTTATTACCAGCGAGGTTATTGACGGCCTCAATTTGCTGTATGAA
>SKHV01000474.1 GCA_007116765.1 Prolixibacteraceae bacterium
AGATCTGGTGAAAATTCATTACGGCAAAATTCAGGTGAAAAGCGAACTGGGAAAAGGCAGTTGTTTTGCCGTACATATACCTTTTGCAATTACTGATACCGACGACAAAACAAACCCCGAAAAATTCAATTATGAACCTAGCTCATATTTGAGCGAAAATATTCAACACGACATTGAAGCGGTAAGTAACTCGCTACAAAAACCCAAAAACACAGAGAAAACAATAGCCGACAAAGAGATTGAACGAAAAGAAGTTGAGGAAGCTAGAAAAGCAGATAAACCAATTTTATTGGTAGTTGAGGATGAAGAAGACCTGAGAAACTTCATATGCGACACCCTGAGAGAGAACTTCATGGTAATTGAAGCGGCCAACGGAAAAAAAGGACTTGAAAAAACCCTCGACATTCAGCCCGACCTCATTGTATCGGATATTATGATGCCCGAAATGAACGGACTTGAAATGACACGACAAATTAAAGACAACCTCATTTCGTGCCATATACCAGTAATTTTACTAACTGCAAAAGTAGCACACGACCAAAAAGTGGCCGGCTATGAAACCGGTGCCGATGCATACATTGAAAAGCCCTTTAGCAACCGTATGCTGAAAACAAGAATACAAAACCTGCTAAAAATAAGGGAACAACTTCGAGAAAAATTAAAACGTGAATTAATTCTCGACCCTGAAAAAGTAACCATTTCATCATCTGATGATAAGATGCTTATTGAGATATTTGAAATATTAGAAGAAAAAATTGCCGATTCAAACTTCGATGTGGAAAATATGAGCCAGGCTTTTCATTTGAGCCGTTCGCATTTTTCACGAAAAATTAAACAAATCACAAACCTTTCACCCAAGCAAGTGCTCGATAAGTTCCGTCTGAAACGTGCATGCCAACTACTGGAGCAAAATCAACTTACCATTTCTGAAATTGCTTACATGGTTGGTTTCGACCATCCCAATTCATTCAGCCGCACATTCAGAAAATACTACAGCATGTCGCCAAGCGAATACGTGTCGCAAAACTAATATCAAACAATGAGCGAAGCGATTATCAAACAGCTAAGCATGAAACTTTCGATGTAATCTGGAGCTAAAATAAAGCTCCCCTCTAAATTGCAATTTCTTATTTCAACTTATCCAACAAATCCTCTCCCTCATCATTGTCGGCAATTTCGCTGAGCAGCTTGGTGGTTTCAGTTGTTGGTAATTCTTCCACTTTCCGAAGTTTCGACATCATTAAGCGTGTACGGGTTCCTACAAGGCTGTCGAGTTCTTTATTGGCTTCGTTTATTTTTTTCTGAGCCTTCTCAAGTACGCCACCAAACTTGCCAAACTCCGACTTAACCGCACCTAATATTTGCCATACCTCGCTGCTACGTTTTTGAATGGCCAGTGTTTTAAATCCCATTTGCAGGCTGTTGAGCATAGCAGCTAAAGTAGTTGGTCCGGTTACTATTATTTTATATTCGCGCTGTAAAAAGGCAACAACCTCGGGCTGGCGCACCACTTCGGCAAACAGACCTTCGAGGGGCAGGAACATAATACCAAAATCGGTAGTATAGGGCGGGTCAATGTATTTGTCGTGAATATCTTTAGCAAATTTCTTGACAGATTGCACCAGCGCTTTATTGGCCAGTTCAATGCCGGGTATGTTGCCTTCGTCATAAGCCGTTTGCAGGCGTACGTAATCTTCTTGCGGGAATTTCGCATCAACAGGCAGGTACACCACATTACCCGAATCATCTTTGCCGGGCAGCTTAATGGCATATTCCACATGGTCATTCGAGCCCTGTTTGGTTTTCACATTTGCTTCGTACTGTTCGGGTGCCATAATTTGTTCCAATATATTACCAAGCTGTATTTCGCCCAGCACACCGCGGGTTTTTACATTACTGAGAACTTTTTTGAGGTCGCCCACTCCATTGGCCAGGTTTTGCATTTCGCCCAGCCCTTTCTGTACCGCTTCGAGCCTTTCGCTAACCAGCTTAAACGACTGTCCAAGGCGTTCTTCCAAGGTTTTATGCAATTTTTCATCAACCGTTTCACGCATTTTCTCAAGTTTCAGCTCAGTCGATTTTACCAGCTCATCCTGCTTCAGTGCCATGCTGTCGAACTTTTGTCTTTGCATTTCGTTGAAATCTTTCACACTGCGCTCAAAAGTGCTGCCAAAATCTTTCAACGATTTCGACAGTTCTTCACGGTTTTCGCGGGCATTTTTGTTCATGCCCTCACTAATTTGCGTGAGCTTTTCTTCCAGCTTAGTCGTTAATCGATCAAGACCGCTACTCAGCTCCTCGCGGTTTTCTTTCAGCGATGCAGCCAGCTCGGCACGATTCTCTTTCAGCTCATTTTGAATCAATTGCCTGAACGCTTCAATAAGCGGCGCGGTATCCGTTTTTTTGGTTTTCAGCAATAAAACTACTATTAAAACAAGGCTCAAGGCCGATAATACAGTTGCAATAATCTCCATGGGTATGTGTGCTTTTATTATATTGAAGCTGCAAATTAGCAATTTTTTGCGAACCATTGTTACAGCTTTCTTAAGCTTTCGGTTTTATGACTTTTTAGTGTAAATATTCAGCACCTGTTTAACTATATTTGTGAACCAAAATTGAATGAAAATACTTATTATTATAGCAGTGTATTTATTTCGAAATAATTAATAATAAATAACAACATGGCAGAATTTATTTATCAGAAACCCTTTCCTATTCAAAAGGACACAACCACTTACAAGTTATTGACAAGCGACTACGTAAAAACCCTTGAGTTAGACGGGCGCAAAGTGCTGAAAGTTGATCCGGCAGGAATTGAATTACTAGCACGCGAGGCATTCACCGATGTATCGTTTTACTTACGCGCAACGCACCTCGAAAAGTTACGTGCTATACTCGACGACCCCGAGGCTACCGATAACGACCGTTTCGTGGCTCATACCATGCTCATTAACCAGGTGGTTTCTGCCGAGGGCGAACTGCCAACCTGCCAGGACACCGGCACAGCCATTGTAATTGGTAAAAAAGGCGAAAATGTATTCACCGGTGCTAACGATGCCATGCACCTTTCGAAAGGTATTTTCGATACCTTCCTGAACCGCAACCTTCGTTATTCACAGGTTGTGCCTTTCTCAATGACTGAAGAAAAAAACACGGGCAGTAACCTTCCTGCTCAAATCGATATTTATGCCGAAGAAGGCAACAAATATGAATTTCTGTTCATCACCAAAGGTGGTGGTTCGGGCAATAAAACATTCCTGTACCAGCAAACAAAGGCATTACTTAACGAGGAAAGCCTTACGAAATTCGTAAAAGAAAAAATCAAAGATCTGGGCACATCGGCCTGCCCACCCTACCACCTTGCACTTGTTATTGGGGGCACATCGGCCGAGGCTACACTGGCCACTGTGAAAAAGGCATCGGCCGGATACCTTGATCACCTGCCTACCGAAGGAAAAATGGGCGGCCAGGCTTTTCGTGACCTGGAAT
>SKHV01000152.1 GCA_007116765.1 Prolixibacteraceae bacterium
GCCACGCCTCGGGCAAGTGCTCGCAAATTTCGCTCAGTGCATTAAAAACCGGAACTCCCCGACTAAGTATTTCGCTGGCTTTTTTTATTCCTGCCAGCTCTTTTTCGCGCTCTGTATTCTTATGTTTCAGCGCTTCGAGTTCAATACCCGACAATGCTCCGTTTAACACTGTACTCCACTGCTGAATCAGCACTTCAACATTGTACCTTTGCTTAATTTGCGATCTGCTTAAACTCTTATTAAAAAACAATTCAACAATAACCCGCTCATTATTTTGACTTGTAAAACTATGAGTGAAGTTAAGCTCTGAAGGCTTATAATTATTACTAGTATATAAGGTATTTGATATTTGTAACGAAACAGCTGTAATATCGGGCAAAGTATGCTGTACAATTAAATTACAAAACCCTTCGGCCACTGTTTCAACATTATTGCTTTTGTTTACAAGGAAAAGAAAATCAGAAATTACAGCGGCAAAACGCCTGTCGGTAATAATTATTGAATCTTTTTGCAAATTATTGGCATTATCGAGTATGTCTTTCTTTCTCATAAGAGTTATGTAGTATTACCGGTAAAATAACTTACACTTTAATGCAAAAATACAATTCGAAACGCAAGTTTCTCAATTTTGGACTCAATATACACAAATATTGAATGAGATTTAGTGCAGATACACCACCCACAAACGATTATTTTTTCTTGCCAAAGGAGTAACCAATACCAAACCTGATTTTTTTCTGTGCAGTATCGAATTTGGCAATTGTAGTGAATTTGTTTTTTACATAAAAGATTCCAAAATCGACTCCAAAATTGGGTTTCCAAAGCGATGAGTCGAAATATATATTGTATCCTCCGGTTTTATAATGAGCCAAAAACTTATAATTCGGCCCGTAGTAAGCTTTAAATCCCACGGTGACTCCCAGTTTTTGTTCTTTTTTATTGTAAAAATAACTACTCAGCCCTACATTCGCATTGTAAAAATTGAATGTTTGATTAAAGTACACATTGGCCACTTGATTCGGGTTATAAGTGTGGATGATAGAATTCACACCCGCTTGTATTCCAATTCTATTATTGAAGAAATAATTTGCTTCGATACCTGGCGAATAAATAAATTTCGATTGGGAGTAAGTTAGCCAAACATTTTTATACTGCGAGTATGCATTTGTGCTTAGTGCACTCATGCATATAAACAGAATCAGGATTTTTGAGGACTTCAGGTGTTGCATAAATTTAGAGTTCACGCTCTTGTTGGAGCGCTGTAATTAGCTCGCGCATTAAGTTGTTACGGTAGTTGTTCACTTTTACCAATTCATCCACTTCGGCCATCCACCTTGTTCTCGACATAAGGTTCCACTTTCGGCGGTGGCTGTTATATTCCTCGTCGATTCGTAATCGGTTTGTTTCAAAAATTGATGCCACACGTTCTTTTTCGAAAACGACATCGATAAAAAACAAATATCGATCTAGAAACCTCTTCACAAACTCATCGTTCTTAATTAAGTGGTTAAAAATGAAAAACCCGCTTTCCAAATGAATATTGTATGGATCTCCGTATAAATCACCAATCCATACTATATCTTTGTTTAGCTGCCTGAAAGCATAATCGGCATCGTACACAACCCACTTCCACTTATTATGATTTCCTGATGTTTTATCTCGCCACCAGC
Organism: Prolixibacteraceae bacterium; assembly: GCA_007116765.1. Taxonomy (GTDB): domain Bacteria; phylum Bacteroidota; class Bacteroidia; order Bacteroidales; family Prolixibacteraceae; genus Roseimarinus. The sequence continues at coordinate 1,671 of SKHV01000152.1, forward strand.
GTGTGTTTCTACTTGGCCAATCGGTATTAGCAACATAAGTGTTAATTATAATATTGTCGATGAAACTTTCGATATGGATACGGTTTAATAACTCGTAATAGTTTTCGTTAAGCGACAAATCGTTATGCCTAATAAAATTAATAACATCGGCCAAAAAATCGTCGGCTGAGCCATCGTCAACAACCGGATTTAAATCACTCCCTTCCAATAAATCAACCTCATTGTGATCCACACCGTAATGATATAAGAAATGCCTTGGAGTTATCATTTCTCTAATATTCATTATTCCCCAATAGTCATTATTTACATAAACCACACAAGGCTTATATTCCTGAAAATCGACATGAGAATAGTCTTTATGTATTGTTGCTACCGTTGCGTCTTTAAGTTGCGTTTTACCAAAATCATTTCCCGAGCTGCGTAGCAAAAGCCTTTTATAAGTTGAATTTTTGCTTTCGGGAAACATTGGATATTCGAGGGTGCTTTTACCATACTCGCCACGCCAGTACAGACCCACGGTTTTCATAGGGTTTTTACGGCTTCCGCGCCCCTTAATTCGGAAGCCAATATTTTCTTTTAAAATTAGTTGATTGTTTTCGTAGTATTCAAAACGTGCCGGATATTCCCACTTTTGATTAAAATTCGCATCAAAGGGAAATTCACTGGTACTGATACCATTGTTTCCCTTTACAAAAAGACCTGAATCGGGCGACCACAAATAACATTCATCGATTCTTAACCTTACAACCGGTAACGAATGGGGGTACTTTTCAATCTCTTCGGGCTGATAACAAGAATAAAAAAGGAACAAAAAAACTGTGCTAATGTACTTCACCATATATGCAACTTCTAAAACAGTAACTATTGAAACTCCGAAAATAAAAAGAGATGGAACATATTCTTTCAAATATAGCAGTTGAGCATTTCTATGCAAAACAAAGCAAAAGCTTAATCGTTATGATTGCTAACTTTTGACAATAATATTACATATCTTTTTACTCAGGTTATAACTTCATGCCTTATACTGGTAGGATCAATGCCTCCCATATCGATCGACACTCACTTTATTAACCGGATTAAAAAATGTGCTTAATGATTTTGCTAAAATAATTGCCATAGGGATCCCCACTATAGAAACTACAAGCCCCACAATTTGCACAATTGTAACAATTGATAAAATTAATCCCAGTGGAAAATAAACAATACGTACAATAAAACCGTAAATGTTCCAAAGCTTATTTTGCTTAATACCGGCTTGTTTTTTGCTTACCATTTGTGAAGAAAAAGGAGTCATCAGAAACTTTGAAAGTTCGATTAACCCGAGGCCAATTGGAGCACCAACAACAGTAATTACAAACAATCCTCCTATCAGGAAAGTGGCCAGAGCATTTAAAAATCCAAAAAAAGGGAAATGCCATAGAATATTTGCAAGTGTACGCATAGTATTTGTATTTATATAATTAACAATATTTTAGCACCGTTCATTGACTTATAAATGAACAAAAAGTTTTTACATTTAGCAAATATACACAAATCATAAAATATAAACCCAATCAAGGTTTTCATGACTATAGTCTTGTTTTTACAGGGTAATTACTACTTTTAGGCACCATTTTTAAAACAAAAAATAGAAATAATCATGTCAAAAGAGTACACTGAAGATTTTCTTGTGGATTTTGGGCCAGACGGAGAGAAACTACTGCCCGTGGTTACACAGGACTTTCGCACCAAAGAGGTGCTTATACTTTCGTTCATTAACAAACAAGCCTTTGATGAAACCACTCGTAGCGGATATGCAACCTACTGGAGCCGC
>SKHV01000333.1 GCA_007116765.1 Prolixibacteraceae bacterium
AATTGTCCAATTTCGGGGGGGAGTTCCCCGCTTAGTTGATTCGAGTGGGCAGTAAGTGAAGTTAAGTCCGTAAGCAAGCCAATTTCGGGCGGTATGTTTCCGTTAAGCCTGTTGGAAAACAGGTTTATTTCGCTTACCCTGTTGTCTTTGGTTTTAATGCCATGCCAGGTGCTTACGGGTTCTTTGAGCCAATTGGTGTTAAATGTCCAGTTGTTGCCATTTGTTGCGTTGTACAAAGCAACAAGAGCAAGCGAATCACTTTCTTCTACTGCATTGACCTGAAAATTACCGGCTGCAAAACCTTTGCTGTTAGGGCAGAGCAAAAAGCAAAGAAAAAGTGAAATGTATTTGATACTATCGGGCATTTTCGTAATTTACTTATTGGCTAGTTTTGTTTATTTATAAGTTTAGTTGCCATTATTGAATGCGGTATAAAAAGATTCTGATATTCATCATTCGGATTAATCTTTTTTGAGTGAAAAATTATAAGTTCTAAAAAAGTTGATAAAATGATTGATTTTGCTAAGATTAGACCTGTTAATTCAAAAACACTTAAATATTTTTGCAGTATTAATGCGCCTACAATAAAAATGTTATTTGCTATAAGTATTGCAATGGTGGTGTGCAAATGATTCAAACCTAATGCTAGTAGTCGGTGATGTATGTGATTTTTATCGGGTTTGAAAGGTGATTTTTTAAGAACTATAACCCTTAAAGTAAATACCCTTAGTACGTCAAACAAAGGATATGCTAAAATACCAATAAGTACAGCAGGAGCTGATTTAATTGCATATTCGCCAGAGTAGATTGCTGAGTGTTGGTTGAACTTAGTGGCTAAAACAAATATAATAATACCAATAAGTAAGGAGCCGGTATCGCCCATAAATATTTTGTTTTTATTTCCGAAAACATTAATAATGAAGAAAGCAATACAGCTTGCAGCAAGGGAGAATGCCATAATTGCAAAATATGTTTGGCCAACAAGAGCGAACCATGTGCCTAAAATTAACGATATTTGAATTGCTAGTCCCGATGCAAGTCCATCGATTCCATCGATTAAATTGAAGCTGTTAATAATTACAATGCCTGCAAATACTGTTATTAAAAAGCCCAAAGAAAACGGGCATTGCTCAATGCCAAAAAATCCATGAAAATTACAAAAGCTTAAGCCGGATAAACATATAATGGATACCAGAGCAAAAGAGAAAAACAATAATCTTATTTTTGGTGATAAATTGGTAAGGTCGTCAATTACCCCCACGCTTACAATTATTGTTATTCCTATAAAAATACCAAGTAAACTTAACAGGCTGGTTTCTGTATGAAAAAATAAGGTAGCCAGAGTAAAGCCAAAAAAGATTGCAATGCCCCCTAGAGTTGGTATTGAGTTTTTATTGAGTTTGCGTTTGTTGGGTATATCTAATATATTTTTTGCTTTAGCTATTTTAACTAAAACAGGTATGCAAAAAATTACACATAAAAATGACATTAATGATGGTAGCAGGAATGTGGGGAGCATTTCCATAAGAAATTCAGTTTGAGTTACACATATAATTTTATAGCAAAGTTAATTGTTTGTATTGTATATATGTTAGATGAATATTAAAAGTGCCGTATATTTAGTAAGTGGTGCTTTTTACTGTATAAATGTGTGTTTTTGAAGAGTGAATGTGCAAGAGGGAATAGATTATTGATTGTTAATTGTCAGAGTTACAGGTGTCGATAAATGGAGTCATTGGTCTTTGTTCTCCTGTTCTGCTTTCATTTTTGTAGATAGAACGCTATGTGAAGCACTTCGTGTATTCTTTGATTTTTAACGACAAAAAGCAAGCTGTAAGCAACAAAAAACAGGAGCAGGTACTTGTGTTCTAAAGCACCCATTCCTGTTCTGTGTATTGTAGAGTTAACTATACAGTTCTTTCAATATTCCACACAAAAGCCCTGATGCCAATTTCTTCGTTTTCGGTATTGAGTTTTTGTACTTTTTCAAGCAGTGTGTCCACTTTTTCATTGTCGATAACAGTGAGCACCGCGCTGTTTGTTTCGGGCCAGGTGTGTGTGCCCATATGCGGGTCGCCCGTGTTGGAGCCTCGTCCGTGCACGTTTTCCCACTGTGTAAACCCTCTTATTTCAAGCTTGTCGAGCATGTATTCCACGCGCTCGGTAAATGCCTGATTGTATGATATAAATACGCTTTTCATTTTTTAAGTCATTAAGTCATTAAGTCATTAAGTCAATAGTCATTAAGTCAATAGTCAATAGTCAATAAGTCAAGTTATTTGGATGTTGAAATTTTCCTTAATGACTCAATGGCTCAATAACTGATGACTATCTTTTTAATCCATAAATTTAAATTGTTTGCGAATGGCCTGTGTGCGGTCGCGTTCGCCTTTTTTAGCAATTATTGCATACACTACCGGTACCAGTATCATGGTTACCAGTGTGGAGAACAGCAAACCACCAATTACCGAAATACCCATGGGGCTCCATATTTCGGAACCTTCGCCACGGCTTAACGCCATTGGCATCATTCCCAGCATGGTGGTAAATGCAGTCATAAGTACGGGGCGCAACCTCGATTTTCCTGACTCGATAATGGCTTTATTTAGTTCCATTCCGCGGTCGCGCATCAGGTTGATGTAGTCAACCAGCACAATTCCGTTTTTCACCACAATACCTACCAGCAATACTGCACCTAATGCGGCAATAATACTTAGTGTGGTGTTGGTCAGTATCAGGGTATAAATAATACCTGGCACAATAAATAATATTGAAACCATTATTATGACCGGCATTTTGAACGACTCGAACTGGCTTGCCATTACAATAAATACCAGCACAATTGAGAGCAGTGCCAACAGGGCCAGGTCCATGAACGATTCGGCCATGTCTTCGTAAGCACCGCCAATTTCAACGGTCATGCCTTGTGGTACCCCGGCTTCATCCACAATTGCTTGTATTTCGGATGCAAGTTCGCCCAGCGAAGTCTGATAGGGGATTGCCGAAACTGTTACCACGCGTTGTTTGCGACGGCGTTCAATATTAGGGGGCGTGAGGTTTTCTTCCACTACACCCAATTCTTTAAGTCGTATCATGCTTCCTGTTGCAGGCGATGCTATTAGTATGTTCTCGATGTCGGTAATTGAATTACGTGCATCTTCCTTATAGCGTACTACCACGTTGTACTCATCTCCAAACTGGCGGAAGCGGGTAGCTATCATTCCCGATACCCTGTTTCGTACAGCTGAAGATACTACTGCCGTAGAAAGCCCGTGTTGAGCAATTTTTTCACGGTCGAGGTTTATGGTAAGCTCGGGTTTGAAGTTTTCTCTGCTAATTTGCACTTCGCGAGCTCCGTTTATTTGTTCTATTTTTTCCTGTAAATCGCGTGCATACAGGGTGGTAGCATCGAGGTCGAAGCCGAACACGCGTATTTCGACACCGGATCCTCCGAATCC
>SKHV01000499.1 GCA_007116765.1 Prolixibacteraceae bacterium
AAGATCGCTTTAAGGTTTTACACTCAAAACGATCTTCATCCATCAAAACTTCTAATTAAAAATAAAAAAACTGGGCTAATATTAATCTAACTAATTTGGGACTATGTCGATAATCACGGTTCTGTTGTAAAAACGTTCCTCGGGAAGTTTGTTTCCAAAAGGAGCTACATTTTCATCTTCACCAAATCCATGCACTTCAAATTTCACATCCGATCTTCCTTTTCTTGCCAATTCGGTTGCAATTATTTCTTTCACGTTGTTGGCCCTGGCCAGCGATAAGCTTTTGTTGTTTACCGGATCTCCGATTGCATCGGTATATCCGTGTACAATAACCTTAGCATTTTTGGGTATCTTAGGTGTAACCACTTCAGAAAGGTATTTCTCGTACATCTTTATTGATTCTGAATCGTTAAATTCAAAAATCACGCTATACCTCATTCCTTGCTCATTGTCTGGTGGAGTCCACAACACAAGTTTCTTTTGTGTTTGTTTTTTTACTGTTTCCCCATTTTTTGTAGTACCAATCATGTCAAACTTATAATTTCCTTCGGCACGCTCTCCCAAAATTTCTTTTCCGGGAATGCTAATCTGCTCCTGCTCATAGGGACCAAAGTGCTGAACAACGCCATCGTTGTCGGTAACTTCCAGTTTCCACGATGAAAATGCTTCATCGGAGTTATCTACATTGAAAGTTACGTAGCTGTCGAGTGGTGCTTCCTGAATGGCATTGATTACCACGGGTCTCAGAGGCACGTCTTCGCCAGTTTGGAATTCCATCAGCAATTCAGGCGATGTACTTTTGATGGAGACTCTTCGGTCGTCTTGTCGAAGATCTACCAGTTCCTTGGTACCACCCCATTGTTCCGATGGGATTTCCGGTCTGGTATTCCCTGTGGTTGTGATTCTTGAAGGAGCAATGCCAAATACATCGACTAAATATTTTTTAACCGATTCAGCCATTAAGCGACCTTCTTGTTGCGTATTTTCCGATGATCCAACCAATTCAATTTGGCTTGAAGGATTTTCATTCATACGGTCGCCCAATATGTTTAATATGTTGTAGTAAGCAGTCATCCCGCGATCGGATCGCCCCGAAAGACTTTTCGGAACAAACACTTCCAGCTGGGTTTCTTTGAAGTCTGCTACTTCGCTCTTTTTGAGCAACACATAGCGTTCAGGTATTTCAGTCGAACCTAAATCGAAGAAAATATAGTTGCGCAGTGGAAAGGTTTCTCTAACTCTGCGTTCAACCGGAATATTTTCGGGTGAAATCACGCTAAACTCTACCTCAGGTATTACCACGGGTACAATTGCGGCAACAGGTACAGGTTCTTTAACCGGTAAAGGTTGTGTTTTCCCAAATTTGATGGCAATCCCTGCCCTTGCGGTTGATAAAGACCAACTTTCAACTGAACGGGGATGCTGTCCGAAATAGGGATGGTATGAAATAAACGGAGACAAACTTACTTGATTCGCACTGGTTTTTGACGAAAGCGGAATGTCATATCCAATTCCTGCAAATCCGGAGATCACATTTTGATTGATGTTGCTAAATTCTCCCTGTACCGCATCGTATTGGCTATCGGGATCTACTTCGAAAGTATAGGTGAACGATTTGTTGATGTTATAACTGTAAGCACCACCTATATAAAGATAAAGCCCCGATCCGAATGGTGTAATGCGTATTGCAGGCTCAATACTTGCGTAACTCAATGTAGTGTGCAAATTTTCAGGACAATCGCAAGGCGACATTACTTCGTCAAAACTACCACCCCGGTTATCGTATCCTATGTTAAGCATAAAACCAAACACCTGAGTTGGACGGTATTCTATTAAAAACGAACCATAAGGAGTTAATCCGAATCCTTCGTGAAAAGCAGCTGGTGCCTTTAATGTAGAGTTCAGTGTTTGCGTGGTTCCGGTGTACATGTTATAATTTACAGCCCCCGAAACGCCTAACCATAGTTTTGGCTGAGGCCTTTCAATTTCTTGTGCTTTTATTGATGTTGATAAAACAATCAACAGGAGCATCAAAGTATAGGTAAATATATTTCGTGTCATTTTATTATTATTTTTTGTTTTTTATTCTTAGTTGAAAAAGAGAAATCACATGGTTGATTTGTTATGAGTTGAACTTTATCAACCATGTGAAATCTTAGTTTATAACTATTATTATTAAACTCTACGGTTTGTTAACCGTGTTTGTATCTAAGGTAACAGCTGCAATTCGTGTCAGAGCCCTGCCATTTAATGTGGCACCTGTTTCTAAGGTTATCGACTGATCGGCCAGAACATTCCCGTAAAATACCGAGTTAGTTCCAAATGTTGCCGAGGTTCCAACTGACCAATAGATGTTTTTGGCCTGAGCACCGCCTGCTAATACCACACTGGTACCGGCATCAGTAATAAAGGTAGATCCTACTTTGAATATCCAAACTGCATTAGGATTACCACCTGCATCGAGTGTAAGGATGCCGTTTGGTCCGGTACCTGAAATTCCACTGGTTGTTGAATTTACATAAAGTCCGGGTGCCAGCGTAAGTCCACCAATTTGTCCGGGTAATGAGATTGCATCCAATGACCTTGATTGGGCATCGTTATAAGCTGTCGTCAGATCTTCTTTTGCCAGACCCACAATTGGATCGGCCACAGTATAGAGTGTTCCGTTTACATTACCGTCAAGCAAACCATTAATAGTAGCCGTTGGGAACGAACCCACATCACCATTAATCATGGTTGAAACGCCTGTATTAGAGATTCCGGATCCTGCAAGTATTGCAAAATCGCCGGCTGAACCAAGGTCAATTCCAAGAGGTCCTGCGGGTGGCAATTCCGTGAAGTTTGCTGTTACAATCTTGTCGTCATCCATAAGCACAGTAATCGGATTGGTGGAACCTGTAGCATCGCCACTCCACGAGTCAAATGTGTACCCTGAGTTGGCTGTTGCGGTAAGCTCTACATTCTCTCCAAAATTGTACTCAATTTGTTCGGGATTAAGCGTTACATCTCCATTTTCGGATATAACCGTTAAGGTAAAAGTGATTATTGAGAAATTAGCAACTATTTCTTTGTCCTCATTCATAATTACGGTTAACGGATTATCAGAACCTGTTGCGTCACCACCCCACGAAGTAAAGGTATAACCGGTATTTGGAACAGCTGTAAGTTCTACTTCTTCATCCTCATCGTAAGTTGGGCTATTTGGATTTTTGTTCACACTACCATTTATTGCACTTACATCCAAAGTATATGTACTGGCTGCCATAAGTTCAAAGTTTGCAGTAATTTCCTTGTTTGAATCCATGGTTACTGTCAATGGATTATTTGAACCTGTTGCATCGCCACCCCATCCGGTGAAGATATATCCATCATTGGCCGTTGCAGTTAACAGGACTGTTGATCCCTCTTCGTAGCTAACTTCGTTCGGATTCTTCAATACAGTGCCATTTACCGCAATTACATTTAATGTATAGGTGTCGGCAGGTATAAGTTCGAAGTTTGCAGTAATTTCCTTGTTTGAATCCATGGTTACTGTTAACGGATTTGCTGAACCTGTTGCATCACCACTCCATCCGGTGAAAGCATATCCCAAGTTAGGTATTGCATTTAACTGTACAGTTGATCCCTCATTGTAGTTTACTTCGTTCGGATTTTTACCAACAGTTCCATTTACAGCAGTTATATTCAATGTATATGTATTGGCTGCTATAGCTTCGAAGTTTGCAGTAATTTCCTTGTTCGAATCCATGGTTACTGTTAGCGGATTTGCTGAACCTGTTGCATCGCCACTCCATCCGGTGAAAGTATATCCTGTCATAGGTGAAGCAGTTAACTGAACTGTTGATCCCTCTTCATAGTTCACTTCGTTCGGATTCTTCACAACAGTACCATTTACAGCAGTTACATTTAATGTATATGTGTCGGCTGCCATAAGTTCGAAGTTTGCAGTAATTTCCTTGTTTGAATCCATGGTCACTGTTAACGGATTTGCTGAACCTGTTGCATCGCCACTCCATCCGGTGAAAGTATATCCTGTCATAGGTGAAGCAGTTAACTGTACTGTTGATCCCTCTTCATAGTTCACTTCGTTCGGATTCTTCACAACTGTACCATTTACAGCAGTTACATTTAATGTATAGGTATTGGCAGGAACAAGTTCGAAGTTTGCAGTAATTTCCTTGTTCGAATTCATAGTTATTGTCAATGGATTATTAGAACCCGTTGCATCGCCACTCCATCCGGTGAAGGTATATCCCTCGTTGGGAGTTGCAGTTAACTGAACAGTTGATCCTTCGTCGTAATTAGCCTGACTGGGATTTTTAAGTACTATTCCGTTATTCGCAATTACATTTAACGAATAAGTAACTATATCGTCTAATGTGAAATTAGCAACGATGTTTTTATTCGAATTCATGGTAACCGACAATGGATTGCTTGTACCAGTTGCATCACCACTCCAGCCGGCAAATGAATAGCCGATGCCAGGTGTTGCAGAAACTTGCACCACAGTGCCGTTAGTATATCCTGCTTGACTTGGATTCCTACTGGTTGTTCCTCCTAGGGTTGAAGTAACATTTAAAGTATAGGTATCGGGCGGAATCAGTTCAAAGTTTGCAGTGATGCTTTTATCTTCATCCATTAAAATTGATAATGGATTAGACGTTCCAGTCGCATCTTCACTCCAGCCGGTAAAAGAATAACCGGTGTTGGGTACTGCTGTAAGTAAAACTGCTGTACCATAATCGAAGGTTGTTTCATTCGGAACTATGGTTACACTACCATTGATCGCAGTAACATCTAAATCAAATGTATTGATGCTAAAGTTAGCTACCAATTCACGATTTGAATTTACAGTAAGCAAATAATTAGAATTGGTTGAAACAACGTTTCCTCCTTCGGTCCAATTGACAAATGAATATCCTGAGACAGGTACGGCTACAATTGTTGTTTCATCGTCTTCATTGAATAAACCACCTCCACTTGTCGATCCTCCTTCAGCAGGGTTCGATGATAAAGTAATGGTGTATTGTGTTTGAGCGGTAGAAAAACACCACTTATAGCTATCAGCCATTGCATTCCCGGCAACATCTTTCACGCCCATGGTAATTGTTCCCGTATAAACAGTATTGTCGGCAAGCGGGTTTGTTGGTGTAAAAGTTGCAGTTTTATTTGAATAGCTCACGATGCCTGCAATCAGTTTTGCTTCCTTATTGACCATGTTAGCACGTGGGCTTGTCGAACTTACAGTAGTACTTTTCTCTGAAAAACTAACAGTACCATCTATAGGATCATTTCCATGACTGACTAAAAAGGTTGTTCCGTTAATCGTTGAAGGATCCATATCGGTGCTGAATGTAGCTGTAATAATTTTATCAAGCGGCACACTTGAGGCAGCAGTTTCCGGGTCGGTTGAAATTACAACAGGAACATCCCCTGTAGTAAAACTCCAAATATAGTTTTCAATAGGATAATTGCCGTCGGTATCTTTCACCCTTCGGCTTACCATTCCGGTGTAAGTTTTATTGGCTTCCAGCGGATTAGTAGGCGTAAAGGTTGCAATTTTCCCTGCGTATGTAACCACACCCGGAACCATTGCATCACCTAGTTTTATGGTATAAGTTGCCCCGTTGATTGAGGACGGATTCATTGCTACATTAAATGTTGCAGTTATGATTTTATTGGTTACCACATTAGTCGCATTGCTTGCAGGATCTGAAGATATTACTTCAGGGCAAACGCCAACAGTCTCACCTTCAAAGGTGTCTTTTTCGCATTGCCATAAAAATGCAGACATTAATATCAACATTACCCATGTTGAATTAATGAGCCATGAATTTCGCTTGCGCCTAGGCACTAGAGAATTCATTTCATTAGTTTGAATAAATTTTTTCCCATTTTAGTAATTTTAGATGTATATAAATTATTTGTTTAACAGTTTTGCCCATATCAATCATTATTGAAATGCACGATAAGACATACTGGACAAAGTTGATAATATTACACCTCTAAAGTGTTATGCATTTCTTTATATTTATTGCATAAATCACTGATTTTATGGGAATTCAAAACCAGACAAATGTGATTCAAAAGAACAATCACCACACCTTACCAACAAAAAATTATCACAAAACCACTCCCCCAATTTTCATAAAGGAAAATCAAGGAAGTGGTTGACAAATAAGCTTGGGAATTTTTTAAATGTGTTGTAATCAACTCTCAACGCAACTACTTTTTTTTTACAAAAATTCCGATAAGCTATAAAACAATAAGTGCTGAGCTTAAAAAAAACCCTCTCCTGTTGTGGAGAGGGGAAAACTTCATTTTTTTGAGGAAAATAAAAATTGAGATTGAGGATAAAATATTATTATAAATAACTTGGTGAAAAAAGAAGTTGTCCGCATGGTGCAATTGAATAAGAGAAAAATATCTCATGAGTGCCCATGCTATACTGATTCAATCGAGAGTTGTTGTAGTTGTATGAGACGAAACGATATACGAGCTCAGTTTAGAATATATACCTCAGCGAAATTGCACCTCCATCGGCCCAAAAACCTGAATATCCAATAAAATTGAACGCGGGTTTCCAGTCAATTCCAATATTGAAAGGAACTTCAACAAAGCTATATTCTAATCCAAGTATTCCATCAACACCCACTACTGTATATGAAGTACCGTCATTTCCCCATCCTGCATTGTCGCCGTTCCAAAAGCCAACATGAGCACCGAAACCATAGTACCACTTCAGTCTATTGGTTTGAAACGCCTGATTATGAATTTCGTATAAACCTGTTAATTGTAATCCCTTCCAACGACTTGAAATAATGCCCTCAAAGGCTGCTTTATCGCTGACAAAATGTTTTATGGTTATTCCATTGGCGAAACCGCCTCTTAGACCAATACCTGTATTGTAATCTTGCGCGTTGGCAAACAAGAAAAGACCTGCTGCAAGCAGCATTGTTAATCCAAATTTCTTCATTTCGTAATATTTTTGTTTAGATATTAATGTTACTGACAAAGTTATCTTGCTCCCCTTAGATATTGTTATACAACAAATTAAAAAAGTTACATAAATCATTGATTTCAAAGTGTGAATCATGTAACTCTTTTGGCAATTTGTATAAGACATGTCACTTGAGCCAAGCTATCTTTACCTGATATATCTAATATTGAAAGTTATGAAACGAATACACATTTATTTAATCGTGATTTTAAGCACAATTTTAATTTTTTCAAGTTGTGCAACCTGGAACCGAACACAAAAAGGTGCTGCGGTTGGTACTGCTACCGGTGGTACAATGGGTGCAATAATTGGGCATGCAACTGGAAACACAGCGATGGGTGCCATTATTGGTGCTACAGTTGGAGGAACTGCAGGTGCAGTTATTGGTAATCAAATGGATCAGCAAGCTGAAGAAATTAAGAAAACAGTACCCGACGCGAATGTTGAACGGGTTGGCGAAGGCATCGTTGTTGAATTCAACAGCAATGTTTTGTTTGGCTTTGACGAATCAAGCCTGTCGAACGAAGCAAAATCGAACCTCGACAAACTGGTGTTGGTACTTGATAGTTATGCAGACACCGATATTGAACTACAAGGGCATACAGATAGTAGAGGAAGTGCTATCTACAACCAGAACTTGTCTGAAGAGAGAGCAAATGTAGTTTCAGAGTACCTTGCAGTCAAGGGAATTACAAGTAGCCGAGTTGTAACTAAAGGATTTGGCGAAGAAGTTCCTAAATATGAAAATGATACCGCAGATGGCAGAATGAGAAACCGAAGAGTAGAGTTTCTTATTACAGCAAATGAAAAAATGAAGGCAGATGCAGAAAAAGAAGCAGCTAACTAAAACAATCACAAATTCAATAAAAAAAAATAAAAATGAAGACAAGAAAATTTACAATCGCATTGATCCTTATATTATCTGTGACCTTTTCGTTTGCACAGTATCAGGAACAAGAAAGAACCTCGTTCGGAATTCTCGGAGGGGTAAATATGCAAACATTTAATGGCAAAGACAATAGTGGAAATAAGCTCGAAAATGAAATGGTTGTGGGGTATCATGTAGGTGTGAATATCCTGATACCTGTTGCTCCCGAATTCTTTTTCCAGCCCGGACTACTATTTACTACAAAAGGTGCAAAAAACACAAGCGGCTTAATCACAAGCAACTATTCAATTTCTTCTATAGAGTTGCCACTTAACTTGGTTTATAGGGGCTCATTAGGAAATGGTTATGTTCTGGTAGGTTTTGGCCCCTATGTGAGTTATGCACTTATGGGTAAGGCAAAACACGAAGGAGGTTCGGTAAGTTATGAATCGGATATAGAGTTTAAGAATGAAATTGAATCTGGCGATCCCCTAACAACAAGCTATTTTAAGGCATTCGATGCCGGTGGAAATGTTTTTGTGGGTTACGAAATGGCCGGTGGCCTTTTCATTCAATTGAATACTCAATTAGGAATGCTAAACATCAAGCCCGAAGACAAGCGCATACCCAATGATGAATCAGTGATAAAAAATACAGGATTTGGTCTGTCGCTTGGATACAGGTTCTAAATTGGTCAGACTTTTTATTATTCTATTCAAGTACAATCAGCTCGACTATAATGCATTAACAATAAGCTCGACTCCTTAATTGGGGTCGTGCTTTTTTTGTTACCGAAGTTTGTGACATTACAATTTATTTAATTTTCAATCTTTTCAGTTTTCGAATTTATCAATTAAAAATTCATGAATATTTTTATTGGGCTTTTTCATTTAATTACTCTCACTAATATTTCTGATTAACTTGCTATCATATATATGTATATGAGTCAAATACATCACTATATTAAGATTATTCTCAATGGATTTGTTTTGAAGTTATTGCCATGTTTTAATTCCATTTGAGTTTAATTATCCGTTGCCGTTTTCCAAAAAAATTATTTTTGTTCCCTGTTATTCAAAATGTACATCAATACTGCATTTTGCAAAAAAACATTAAAAAAGTTATTATGGATTTTCGCATAAAAACTTCAAACATTGCCTTGCTCTACAAAGGTGCTGCGGAACAATTTAACTCGCTCCCTGCTTTTGCTACCCGCGAGAGTGCTTTAAAGTGGAAGCCTGTTTCGTATAAAGAACTTTACGAACAAGGATTAAATCTGGCTACCGGCATCATTGAATTGGGGGTAAAGGCGCGTGACCATGTAGGGCTTTTTGGCGATAATCGTTTCGAATGGATTCTTTCCGATTATGCGGTGCAGCTTTCGGGAGCAGCCGATGTACCGCGAGGGCGCGATTTAAGCGACGAAGAATTGTATTACATTATCGATCATGCCGGTATTGAAGTAGCATTTGTAGAAACCGAGAAACTCCAGAACAGACTGTTTGCACTTAAAAATCGCTTGCCGGACTTACGTGAAATTATTGTGTACGATCCGAAAGCAAAAATTGCACAGGGAGCCAAAAGCTTGGCCGAAGTGTATGCTTTAGGCGAAAGCCTTCGGGAAAAGGGCGACAGGCGTGCCGAAGAACGTATTGAAAACATTAAACCCGACGATTTATTCACTTTAATATATACTTCTGGAACTACCGGCACTCCTAAGGGGGTTATGCTAACACATGCAAACATGATATCGCAGGTAAATACTCTACCGGGCGATCATAATATGAACGACAGGGTGCTCTCTGTGCTACCTATTTGGCATATTTTTGAACGTGTTGTTGAAATGTACACCATCAGTTTTGGAGGATGCACCTATTACTCAAGCATTTCGAACCTTGGTGAAGACATGCGCAATATAGAGCCAACCTTTATGGCTTCGGCTCCACGTTTATGGGAAAAACTGCACGAAAGGATTATTAAAAACATCAAGGCATCGCACCCTGTAAGGCAAATTTTATTTCATATTGCTTATTTTCTTTCGCGGCAATATACTGTTTCGCAGTATTACATGACCAATAAATACTTAAAGCTTAAACATGAACCAATTTGGAAAAGAGTTTTGTTTATGCCATTTCATTTTTTAAGGTGGACATTAGTGGTGCCATGGTATGGCTTCTTTAATGCAGCTGTGCTCGAGCGTATCAGACTTGGCGCCGGAGGATCATTAAAAGCGACTATCTCAGGGGGTGGAGCCTTGCCTATGCACATTGATAGGTTTTTCAATTTTGTGGGTATACCGGTGCTCGAAGGATATGGAATGACCGAAACATCGCCGGTAATTTCATGCCGATCGAACGATAACCTTGTTTTAGGCACAGTCGGGCCACCATTGTCCGACACCGAAATACAAATTGTTGATCCCGAAACAGAAGCGATTATTTATCCAAACGCCAAACGTGCTCACAATGGCAAAGGCCTTCGTGGCGAAATATGGGTAAAAGGACCTCAAGTTATGAAAGGTTATTATCGTGAACCCGAATTAACACAATCGACTCTTGTTGATGGATGGTTGCGTACAGGCGATTTGGGGATGATGACACATAACAATTGCCTGAAAATACTCGGCCGCTCAAAAGCAACTATTGTACTTTCAAGTGGGGAGAATGTTGAGCCTGAACCTTTGGAAATGAAAATTTTGCAAAGTAGTTACATTGAGCAAATAATGCTGGTAGGGCAAGACAGGAAATTTTTAGGTGCACTGGTTGTGCCCTCGCTAAACGAATTCAGGCAGGTAGGATTTACCGAAAAAACAGTTAAAGACCTGTCCGAAAATCCGGCTACATACCATAAAATTAAGGAAGAAATCCGACTGATGGTTTCTGCAAGCAATGGCTTCAAAAAATATGAGCAGATTCGCGATTTTAAAATTTTAAGCGATAGTTTTCAGGTAGGTCATGAATTAACTAACCTTTTCAAATTAAAACGCCATGTGGTGTCCGATAAATTTGGTCATGTAATAAATGATTTATTTTCTAAGGAATTGACAAAAAACTAAATGTGTTATGGAATTTAATACTCAACTTTTATACAACCACGACCAGGCACTGCTTGCAATTATGATATTTGTTATTATGCTTGGCATGGGTGCAAGCCTTACTGTTGATGATTTTAAAGCCGTTGTTCGAAAACCGCGAGGTGTATTTATTGGCTTCTTATCTCAATTTGGTTTAATGCCGCTAATTGCCTTCACTCTTGCAACAGTGTTGAATTTTCCGCCGGCATTTGCCATTTCGCTCATACTCATTGGCTGTTTGCCCGGAGGCACAACCTCAAACATGTTTACCTATTTCTCAAGGGGCTCGGTAGCCTTGAGTATTTCAATGACAACTGCATCGACTATTTTGGCTTTATTGATGATGCCAATACTGCTAAAGCTTTACACGGGAGGCTTTATTAATCAAATAACAGCTAGTTTGCAAGCAAGCGATTCGGGAGCCGAATTTGTTATTCCTACCGGCAATATTATTAGCTCGCTTGTAATGATTTTAGTCCCTGTTGCTTTGGGTATGTGGCTAAAACGTAAATCGCCCGATTGGGCAAAAACTGCCGAAGATACTGCAGGCTTTGTTGCTATACTTGTGATTCTTTATCTTTTAGGTACAGCTTTCATAAGGCATGGGGGATTATTTGCGCAAACACCTTGGCAAGTATACGTGGGAGCTGTTGGACTTGGTTTGTCCGGCTTCTTATTTGGTTACTGGTTTTCGAGGCTTCTTGGCATGTTTCCAATTTTTCAGCGAGCTGTTTCGCTTGAAACCGGCATACAAAACGGACCGGTTTCTTTTGCAGTTATTTTGTTAAGTTTTGCTGAACCTGTACAAAGCCAAATGCTATGGCTGGCTATTTTGTATTCAACTTTTATTGTAATGACATCTTCATTCATTACTCTGTATTATCGTAATACAGGTAAGTTTGATTACAATATTCATAAAAACACAGTGATACATAACAGGCTTTTTGGAAGCGATTATGTTACTCATTACCCTGAAGGATTCTTACCTGCACGTTTGCTCAAAGATCCGAGTCAGGGTTCATCGCCGAGCCAAAGAAGAGGGTAGGTTTTTTTATGAGTTGTGTGACTTCAGCTTAAAGGCATTATCACAAGCTGTTAAAGAATTGACAGTATATCAAAAATAAAGCAAGAAGTAAATGCTTAGCTTAACACCTTCATTTTTTTTGAAGTGTGAAATATATGACCAATACCCCGAAACTTTTTCAGCAATTTTTCAGGGCTTTTTTCGTCGTCTCCTTTTTCAAGTAATTCTGGCTTCCAATTATCTGTGCAATTGGTTTAAGTACTTCAAATTCTTCACAAACCACTTTCAACATCGCAGCAAAAGGTAAAAACAATATCATTCCGGCTACTCCCCAAACAGCAGCACCAATAAACAAGCTTAATATGGCAGCTAAGGCATTAATTTTTAAATTTCCTCCTACAATTTTGGGGGTAAGAAAATTATCTGCAATCAATTGAACGCCCCAAAAAAGAATTGCAACTGCAATTGCTTTCCACGGTGAATCATACACCATGAAAGCGGCTCAATTCAACTTTCTGGTGGAGCTAATCATTTTTACGCATAAATTTTAGATAATCGGAACAAGAAAAATGGGATATCCCTG
>SKHV01000183.1 GCA_007116765.1 Prolixibacteraceae bacterium
CCTGTAGCACGGCGACCTTTTTTTTTTTTTTTTTAGTCGGCCGTATCAGCATACATGGCCCAAAGCAATACGCTAAGCGGACCTCCGGTGAATGAACCGGTAATTTGGAAGAAGAAAATCAATCCCAGTTGTTGGGCGGTAAGCACATATAAAATTGCTGTACTGAAAATGGCCACAATGAAAAACAAAAGAAAAGTTTTCTTTTTTCCCAAATGCTTTGCAATAATGGTTACCACCAGCACACCCAGCAACGACGAAATTTGCCCAATGGTGTTGTACACCGATGCAAGTGTGATAAAATCGTATGATTTAGTTCCCAGGAATGGCAGTGTTAATTCCTGCGTATCGATTACATATTTGAAGTAATGAACCGTTACACTGCCACGCACAGCTACAAAAAGAATAAACGTGATTGTAGTAGCCAAAAGAATAAGCCAGGGCTTATTGGTTACCAGCTCTTTTAGGTCTTGCTTAATGTTTGGCAATTGATTCTTTGGGGGCAGTACCCTTTCGCGGGTTCCCTTAAAAGCAATGAGGAAGAAAATAATGGCTGCAATACCATAAACTACAAAGGTGAGCTGCCATCCTTTTTGGTCGTTTCCGCCACCTAAAAGCTGGGTCATGGGCAACAGTGTAGCCGAAACGATAATGCCTGCTGCAAAAGCAAACAGGAACTTAATTGACGACACCGAGGTTCGTTCAATGGAACTTGGGGAAATTACTCCCATAAGTGCGGTGTATGGAATATTGATGGCGGTGTAGAGCATCATAATGAGCATGAAAGTTGCATAGGCCCATATAATTTTACCGTTCATGCTAAAATCGGGGGTGGTAAAAGTTAATACCCCCGCAATGGCGAAGGGAACACAGAGCCACAGCAAATAGGGTCTGAATTTTCCCCAGCGGGTTTTGGTGCGGTCGGCAACAATGCCCATTAAGGGGTCGTTAAAGCCATCCCAAAGACGGCTTACTAAAAACATGGTTGCTGCTACCGAGGCGGGGATTAAAAATACATCGGTGTAAAAATAGGTGAAATACAGCATAAAGGTTTGCCAATATAACACCGAGGCCAAATCGCCAAAGCCGTAACTGATCTTCTCTTTTATCGAGAGCTTGTGGTTTGAATTACTCATAAGGAAAGGTTCGTATTAGATTAGTATTCTTTTTGTTTCATTTTCGATGCAAAAGTATAGTGAAAAATAAAACTTAAGAGGGTCATTATTTGCAAAATGATTTTCGCGCAAAAGCACAACCTCCTCATTTTCTTTTTACTACAAGAACATAGCGCACATTCAGCAGAGTCAATCTCCCCATCTTTGCGTAATAGGTACGCAATATATAAAAAAAACGAATATCTGCTATCCCGAACTTTCCTGTTTTAGAATATTAAAATACCAGAGCCCACAGCACACCCAATAAACCAATAATTGCGAGAGAATAAACAATTTTCACAGGCATACGGTCATTGTTTTCCATGGTTTTACCAAAAATCCAGAATACGAATGGATGAACCAAAAATGGCATGGCAAAAACAAAGGCAATTAATCCGGCGGCCTGTTCTCCAAACATGCCTCCTTGTATTGCGGCAAAAAGGCCAAAGTGCGATATGGCTGATGAGTTAGCCATTACCGCATCGGCAAGTGGCATACCCGAGAAAGTTAAAATGAGGAAGCCCCCAAAAACGGCTGTAAGTTGCCAACCAAGCGAGAACATCATTAATCCTTTAATCTCTTTTGAGTCGATTCCCATGGCTGTTTTTAGTGTGCGGAGTGCAAAAAAAGTGAACACAACACCCACCGCGGCAACCAAAATAGCCCAATGCAATATTAAGCCACCTGAATCGACACTAGCGGCAAGTATCGAAAACACAAAAATGTGACCTATGAATGGTATGTTGATCATTATTGGTGCCCTTACTGCAGGTTCCAATCCAAAATCACCTGCGGTACATGCCCCGGTAAGCCCCGAGTGCGATAAGGATCCGGCCATACCCGGTGCCAAATTTCGAATACTATTGGCTTTGCCAAACAGAATTAGCAAGGCCAGCCCGCCAAACATCCATAGCAATTGCCCGAAAAATCCGAACGACAACACCGAGGTCATACCTTCGAGCACAAAAGCATCGGCAATGCGCGAACCACCCACCATGAAATTGGCCGCCAGCACAACCGGAATACCTGCAAAAAGCAACGACCTGATGGTAGGGCCAAAGCGCCAATTCGAGAATATCATTCCCAAGCTAACCGATATAATCATGGCAAAGAAAATCTCGGGTAAAGCAATAAGGGGTCTTATCCACACTGCTATATAATAAGAAATAAGCAAAACCCCAATTATGATGGCTGTTTCCAATAAACCTTTTCGAATATAAAGGCTTCGATTGGTAATTTTTGCACGGTAATCAATTAAAATTATCGATGCCACTAATCCCAGATAACCTAGTATAGGGTAAAATTTATCGAGCGGGTCGCCCGTAGTGTGTCCAACAATAGCACGTTTGATAGATTCAATCCCTATCAAAATAAAAAATGACCTTATCAGGAACATAAACTGAGTAAATTTAGTACCCAGAAAAATTTCATCATTGGATTGAGTAACCAGTTCTTCCTTGTTAATTTTATTTTTTGTAATGATTTTTCTTATTTCTTGTCCACCCACAAAAAACGAAGCAATAAGCGCGGTAATAGTTACCTTACTTCCCAAGTCTACAATGGGAAACTCGGGCAAACCGGGTGTTGCCATGCCGGTACTTACCAAAATAAGTCCCATTATTAAGCCGAAAACCACTATGATGAGTATGGGTGAATAACGGGTTCCGGCCACAAAGGTTCGCGACACCAATACCATTGATATTACCATTAAAAAGGTGAGCCAAAACTGATTTAATATATGCGCATTGGCGAGTTGAGAAGTAAGATTTTCCATTATTTAATAAATTCCGTGATTAAATATTCGTTTATATATTTTTACGATGCTCCACAAATATACAATTCGAAGGCAATTTTTTCCAAAAAATAAAATAATATCCTTTAAGGATTTTACAATTCCTGAATGTGGTTTTCAATGCTTCAATACTTTATTTATTAAATTTGTTACCCGTAACAATTGATTCCAAATACTAATGCCTGAGCTTATCTTCAATATGATACTCGAAAATATGGGTTTGATTTTCAATATGGTATACTTTCTTACCATTGTTTTTGTAGTTTTTCTGATTATTCTTGAAAACCGCAGTCCCATTAAGTCGATTAGCTGGATTATGGTCGTGATTTTAATACCCCTTTTCGGTATAATTTTCTATATATTCTTTGGACAGAAATACCGGAAGAAAATATTGTTTTCGCGCAAGGTGGCACGCTACAATAAACGCATAAACCAAATTCTTGAAAGCCAGCTTAAGCAAGTTTCGGAAATAAAACCCACCGA
>SKHV01000407.1 GCA_007116765.1 Prolixibacteraceae bacterium
CCGTATTAAAGGACCAACGGCAACCCACTTTGCCTCAGGGAATACTTTGCCCGTAGCCGATTTATTGCCGCAAACGGGTCCTGCCGTAGTTGGAACCAGCTCATTGGAAAATTTATCGGATTTAAAAGCTGCATTTCGTAATAAATTAACGATATTGGGTAACCTGAACGGTATTGAAATGCGCAGGTGGACAAACGAACAAGCACGAGAAGCAGTTCGAATGGCCATCGAAAAGGCTGCACCCGGCGGAGGGTTTATTTTGTCCGACAATCATGGCGAAATACCTTACCAAGTGCCCGATGATGTGTTGCATGCCATTTCAGATGCTGTTCGTGAGTTTGGAACATATCCCATAAAGTAAAAATGAAGGAAAAGCTTTGTATTTATATCTGTAATTCGTTGGTGCCTGAAGTTGCATATTTGTTGCAATCGGGAGATTATCCCGATGTGGAATTAAAAAGTTTTGCTGCCCATTGCACGGCAAAACCTTTTGATGAAAAAAGCATTCTTGAGCTTATTGGTAATCAAGCTGAAGAGTATGACAAAATTATTGTATTTGTAAGCACTTGTTTTAGGGATGTAAAATCCGAATTAAAAAAATTTGATAACATCGAGGTTGTGCAATTAGAACAATGTTTCGAGTTATTGTTTTCACTTCCTTCCATTTACCATTTCATCAAACAGGGAAACTATTTGGTCACCAATGGGTGGTTACGAAATTATAAACAGCACATCCGCGAGTGGGGTTTTAACCCAAAAACCGCCAAAAACTACTTTGGCGAATCGCTTAAAAGGGTAATGTTG
The DNA here is from genome assembly GCA_007116765.1 of Prolixibacteraceae bacterium. Taxonomy (GTDB): domain Bacteria; phylum Bacteroidota; class Bacteroidia; order Bacteroidales; family Prolixibacteraceae; genus Roseimarinus. Next base: position 805 of record SKHV01000407.1, read on the forward strand.
CTCGAAACCGGCCTGCCCGGCGAATACCAGGCTAATCTTGAAGCGCTTTCTGAATATATGGGTTTGCCATACGACGTTTTTCCTATTGGCACAAGCCACCTGCAAAAATCGCTTGATGCAATTATTTACAATTGGAGAAACGAAAAGGAGCGGATTGCCTTAAACGATAGTATAGCAAGGTTTTCACGCGAAACTTCGGAGCATTTGCTTATTTTCAACCACCTGAAAGAGCTGGTTAATGTTACAGATCCCGAGGCAATTATTGATAAAATAAGCTTGTTGTGCGATTTGCTTTTTGCACCAGAACATTTGATATACGAAGGTTTTAACGGAAGCCAAAATTATGAAAATAAAACCATGAAGAAAGGGGATGGTCTCCATAATCCTGAACATTCCTTTTCTATTTTTTTAGAGTTTAATCATGAACGATTCGGAGAATTTAAGGTAATTAATATCAAATTTCCAAAGTTCATGCCTCAATACCTTTCCATGGCAAATACTATTGGCCAAATGGGGGGCTTGGCCATATCGAATGCACAACGCTATACCGAGCTCGAAACAGCGAACCTTAAAATCAAAAACAGTGAAGCCCGGTTTAAATCGCTCATGAAGCAATCGCCATCGGTGATTGAAATTTATGATTTAGAGGGTTATCAACTTAGTGTTAACAAAGCATACGAAGAACTTTGGGGATTTTCGGCTTCACATACAGTTAATAAATTTAACCTTTTTCAAAGCGATGAAGTTAAAAGTACAGGCCTGATTAATTATATCGAAAGGGCTTACAAAGGAGAATCGGTTACGGTTCCGGTTTATAAATTCGACCCGACAGGGAAAAATGAAGCCCATGGCCTTGGCCGTGTACGCTGGTTAAGCACCCGGATGTATCCACTAAAAAATCAAAACGATAAGGTTCAAAGTATTGTTATTACCCACGAAGATGTAACAGAACAAAAACTGGCAGAACAAAAACTGGCAGAACAGAGTGAGAAATTTAAAATGCTTAGCCGGGCAGCAACTGAAATGCTTCAGATTGAAACCCTCGACGATATATATCATTATGTTGTTGAATCGTTACATGAGCAATATCCCAATTGTGTAATTTTATTTTTATTGGTTGATGAAGAGAGTCAAAAATCATGGTTGGCTGATATAAAAGGTATTTCACAAAAATTAATCAACCGGACAATTAAGATATCAGGATACAACCATCTAAAAAAGAAATTTGATATTGACCAATCCCTTTTAAAATATTTTAAAACCGGAAAGTTACACCACTTTAATCAGGGGTTATCCGAATTTTCAGGTTCGCAATTCCCTGATTTTGCTGCAAAAGCAATTGAGAAACTATTAGGCATACAACAAATATATACCATTGGAATTAATAAGGATGAAAAGCTGCATGCGACCATCCATTTTCTCAATCGTGACAAAATGCCAATTACCGATGCCGACTATATTGAATCGTTTGTGATGCAGGCGGGAATTATTATCGACCGGAAATTGGGTGAGCTTAATGTGATTAAGAGTGAAAAACATTTTCGGGCTATTTTTGAGGAGTCACCAATCGGAATTGCTCTTATCAATTCATTAAGCGGAAAAATCGCTGAGGTGAACAGTAAATTTGCCTCCATTGCCGGTCGCACATGCGAGGAAATGATGACCATTGACTGGATGAGCATTACACACCCCGACGATGTGCAGGAAGACATTGATAACATGGCCCGGTTAAATGCAGGTGAAATTAAGGGGTTCAATATGCACAAACGATACCTTAAACCCAATGGCGAAATTGTTTGGATAAACAAGACAATCGCTCCGGTAGGTATTGGTAAATCTGGTGTTCCTATGCACCTTGCTATGATTGAAGATATTACGGAAAAGAAAAAGTCAGAAGAAGAATTACACCGTTTGTCACAGGCTGTAACCCAAAATCCGGTTTCTATTGTGATAACCGACCTCGAAGGCAATGTTCAATTTGCCAATCCTGTTGTTTCATCAATTACAGGATATGATTATAATGAACTTATCGGGCAAAATGCACGAATTTTTAGCACGGGAAATACAACAAAAGAAGAATACAAAAAATTATGGCAAACTATAAAATCTGGTAATACCTGGAAAGGGGAGTTTTTAAATAAAAAGAAAAATGGCGAACTATATTGGGAAGATGCCATTATTTCACCTATAAAAAACAACGAAGGTGAAATTATTAACTACATGGCCATTAAACAGGATATCACCAAACTTAAAGAATCGACCGAAGAAATTATTAATAAAAATGCAGCGCTTAAAGAATTGAATGCCACTAAAGACAAGTTCTTTTCAATTATTTCGCACGATTTGCGTAGCCCGCTTTCGTCAATTCTCAGCCTATCGGAACTATTGGCCGATGAAGCCTACAGTTTCTCAGCCGAAGAATTGAAAACCTTTGGTCAATCCATCAACCAAACCGCCGATTCTACTTACAGATTGTTGGAGAACCTGCTCGAATGGTCGCGTTTGCAGCGGGGCACCATCCCGTTCAAGCCAGGGCTTATCAACATTGCCGGGTTTTTAAATTCGTGCGACCATTCAATTATAGAAAGGGCAAAAAATAAACGCATCAAATTAGACATGCAGTTTACCGAAGGCCTAACTGTTTTTGCCGACGAGAACATGCTGCGCTCGGTAATGCGCAATCTTATTTCCAACGCCATAAAGTTTACTAAACCTAATGGGCGAATCATCATTAAAGTCAGTAAAGTAGAGCAAGGAGGAACATTGTTTGCTATACGCGACAACGGCATAGGCATGCCAGCCGATTTGCGGAACAAACTTTTTAAAGTAGCTGAAAATGTGAGCCGTCCGGGCACAAATAATGAGCCCAGTTCAGGTTTAGGTCTCATATTGTGCAAAGAATTTGTTGAAAAACATGGTGGGGTTATTTGGGCCGAAAGCAATCCCGATGGAAAATCGGGAGGCAAAGGCAGTACTTTTTATTTCACTATAAATTCATTATTGAAAAACCACAAATAGATGAAAAAAAACTATGCTGGGGCTTAATATACATATCAATGAGCTGTTACAGCTAGGTTCAGCTATAGTTAAACCTGTCTGTAAATTTGTCGTGAAGTGCTCAAATAAGTTAGATAAACATGTTTAAATAAGTTAGATAAACGCATATTTTTCATGTAATTTTTTATATCTTTAAGAAAAAGGGTGATATATGCATATAAAAACATCGAATCAGGAAAAACTTGTTTTAGGTATTGGCAATTATACCTGTAACTGGGGGATGCACATCTGTGGTTTGTATTCGAGTGAAAAAGAACGGGATGAAATTATTTTTGCATATCTCAAACAAGGATATTTAGACGGTGACCGAGCTTTTTATTGTCCGGTTGAACGAACAGTTGATGAATTTTATCGCGACTTTGCTAATTATTGCCCGCATTGTGCCAACGATTTACATGACTCGGAATACTTTTCAATCGAAACAGCAAAAGATTTATATTATCCCGATGGAACATTCGATCCCTGGCACATGGATCGGGCACTTCATGAGTATTACGAGAAATCACAGGTTAAAGGCAAGGTGAATATCCGGGCAACAGCCGAAATGGCTTGGGCGCTTCAAGCTATTCCGGGAGTTGAACATCTTATGGCTTACGAGGCACGTTTGAATTATTTTATACCCGGTAAACCTTGGATTAGTATCTGTATGTATAATCTCAACAAGTTTAGCGGAGCAACAATTATGAATGTTTTGCGTACCCATCCGTATACCATAAATGGGGGAGTTATTACTTATAATCCGTATTTTGTGCATCCCGACAAGTGGCTGGCTGAAAATGCTCCGCAATATTTAAACCCGCATAAACATTAAAAGCATGCAACAAACAGCATCCGAACTCCTATTACTAGTAACGAACTTGTCTCAGCTCAGGAGCTTGTCACGAGTTAAATCCTTTTTTACTGAAGGTATTTCTGAAATTTTTAAAGGTGCCAACGCTATATGGCACGAAGAAAATAAAAATAATGCTCCTTCGTTTTTGCCTGTTTGCACACGAAATAACACCTATGGGTATATTGAATTTTCCCAACTGTTTTTATCTGAGCAAAGTCAAATGCTTCCTTACCTTCAAAATGCTGTTCAGTTGCTTGCTCTTATTTTTGAGCGTATTGAGCAAGAAAATGACCTCAAAGACCGACAGGAAAAACTGCAAACTATTATACAAAATCAAACCCAAAGTTTAATCGAAAAGAATGATGAGTTAAATGAAACCAACGAAGAGCTTGCAACGGCCAACGAAGAGTTAATAGAATCGAACCATTCTTTGATTGAAACGAACAACAACCTTCACCTTGAAATAGAAAAAAGAAAAGCACTTGAGAAGAAACTTCGTGAGAGCGATAAGTTTTTTAAACGTGCTTCTGATATGCTGTGTATTGCCGGCTTCGATGGTTACTTTAAATTGCTGAATCCGGCATGGGAGAAAATATTGGGTTGGAGTACTGAAGAAATGCTGTCAAAACCCTGGAATGAATTTGTTCATCCCGATGATCTTGCAGCAACCGATAATGTAAAAGCAACTATTGTTGGGGGCGAGCAGGCCTATAGCTTCGAAAACCGTTACCTATGTAAGAACGGAGAATACAAATGGCTTTCATGGAATTCGTACCCGCAACCCGAAGAGGATTTAATGTTTGGCGTTGCACGCGATATAACTTCTTTCAAAGAATCCGAAAAACGTTTGAAGCAGATTGAGTGGATGCTCAATTCAAAGCCGCTGGATATTGATTCGGAAATACAGCAGCCAGGCTATGGCGATTTAACCCGGTATAATAAGAATGGGCTGATTATTAATTCGATAGATAAGGAAGTGTTGAGCGATATTACAAGTGACTACCTTAGTTTGCTTGAAACATCAAGTGCTATTTATGAAAAAAACGGCGATTATGCCATGGGGATTTTCTCCTCGGGCTGGTGCCGGTTTATGGATGACGCCTCGCGTAAGCTTTGCAATACGAAAAGCAACACCAAAGCACTTAAGAGTGGAAAATGGCTTTGTCATGAATCATGCTGGACCGATGCTTCGAAAAAAGTTATTGAAACGGGAAAGGTTGTTGATATTAAGTGCAACGGCGGGTTGAATTTATATGCTGAGCCAATAATAGCGTCGAACAAAGTAGTTGGAGCCATTAATTTTGGTTATGGCAACCCACCAACAAACGAAATAGAGTTAAAAGAACTGGCAGAAAAGTATCAGGTCGATTATACTGAGCTGTTAAAGCTTTCAAAAACCTATGAAACCAGGCCACCGTTTATTATCGAATTGGCAAAAAAACGATTAAAATATTCGGCAAGGCAAATTGGCACTTTAATTGAAAGGAAGCAGGCCGAGGATAAACTCAAAGAGAGTGAAGATGAGGCAAATAAATTAGCTAATCTACTTGAAACTCTTTTTGATGCAATTCCTGATATTATTGGTGTTCAGGATACCCGGCATAAAATATTACGTTATAATGAAGCAGGTTATCGTTTACTGAAAACTACACCCGAAAATGCCAATGGTAAACACTGTTATGAGTTGATAGGCCGGAATACACCCTGTATTGAATGTGCAACCAGTATTGCCCTAAAAAACAAAAAAAGTGCTCAAATTGAAAAATATTTACCCGAATCTGATATTTGGTTTGATGTAAGAGCTTATCCGGTTTTTAACAGCCAAGGTGATATTTCTTATGTTATTGAACATATGAGGGATATTACTGAAAAGAAAAAAGCCGAAACACAGATTAAAGAAAGCGAAGAAAGATACCGTACTTTAATTGATTTTGCCCCCGATGCTTTTTTCCAGGGCGACAAAAGCGGCAACTTCATAAGGGTTAATAAAAAATCAACTGAACTGACCGGATATGGTGTCGACGAGCTGCTAAAAATGAACATGTCGCAATTGTTCAGTGAACCTGAATTAAGCAACAATCCGCTCCGTTACGATTTGCTTTTAAAGGGAGAAACCGTTATTAGTGAACGCAATATCCTTTGTAAAGATGGGAAAAGCTTATTGGTTGAAATGAATTCGCGTATGTTGCCCGATGGTACTTTACAATCGTTTGTGCGCAATATTACTGAAAGGAGAAAAACGGAAGAGCAACTGCGTACATTAACCATGGCAATAAACCAAAGCCCCAACTCGGTGGTTATTACTGATAAGAAAGGCATTATCCAATATGTAAACCCGGTAATCGAAAAGCTTTCAGGTTACACAAAGGAAGAGCTTATTGGTGAAAATCCCCGTATTTTTGCATCGGGCAAAACTTCAAAAAAGGAATATAAGAAGCTATGGGATACCATTACTTCAGGAAATGTTTGGCAGGGTGAGTTTCAGAATAAAAAGAAAAACGGTGAATTGTTTTGGGAATCGGCCACCATTTCTCCTGTTTTCGACGGCAATGGTATTATTACCCACTATCTGGCAATAAGAGAAGATATTACCAGGCAAAAGAAAATGACACAAGAGCTCATTGAGGCCAAGGAGCGTGCCGAAGAAAGCGACCGCTTAAAGTCTTCTTTCCTGGCCAATATGAGCCACGAGATACGAACCCCCATGAATTCTATTATGGGTTTTTCAAGCTTGCTGCCCGAAGAAGAAAGCAAAGAGCTGATGTGCAATTATGCCAATATAATTGTAAAAAACTCGGAACAGTTGGTACACATTATCGACGATATTGTTCTTTATTCGCGTTTACAAACGCGTTTGTTACAGAACATACCCAGCGAATTTAGCGTTTGCGACCTTATAAATGATGTCACCCAATCGTTCAACTTGCCTGAATTTACCCAAAAGGGAATTGATTTGCTTAGCCAAAACGAAACCGGACAGGTTTGTATGATAAAAACCGATTACGATAAGTTGAGACAAATTTTCACCAATTTGGTTTCAAATGCATTTAAGTACACCCACACCGGAAGCATTACTTTGGGTATGGAATTTAAGGACAAGCAACTTTGTTTTTTTGTAAAAGACACCGGTATAGGCATACCCGATAATGAAAAAGAAAAAGTTTTTGAGCGCTTTTATAGAGGCAGCAACGTTAATACAGGGGCAATTGGTGGTACCGGTCTGGGTCTGAGTATCGTAAAGGAGTTGGTCGAGTTGCTTGGCGGTAAAATATGGATCGAAAGCAATCCCGATGGAAAATCGGGAGTGAAAGGCAGTACGTTTTATTTTACCGTTGGAAGCACCAATTCGGTTTTATAGCAATATAAAGCAAAAGCCCTCCGGGGCTGCCACAAATACTTCCCGTGCTGCCATGGGCTCACGGTAATTGGCTACGCCGGATCTTCGATTGAAATACAGCTCCTTGGTTGCAAGCGGTAGATGCCTGACGTAGCGATGTAAATAGAAATACACTATTACCAGTTCAATTAATCGAATTGTTTAGAAATTGTATAGATAATCATGAGGATGCAATAAATAATTTTCTTTACATTACAATATCCCCCGAAATTGTTTTATAGGAAGTATTTTTTTATAATGAAAAACGCGAAAGAGATTCAAAAATTAATACAACAAGTTGCAAAGCTGCAAAAGGAAAATGAGCAGTTAAAAGAACTTGCCGATGTTCAAAGCCATGCAGCCGATCAATTAAATTTGGTTGTCGAAATGTCGAAAACCGGCACATGGGAATGGAATGTACAAACCGGCGAAACTACTTTCAATGAACAATGGGCAAATATTTTGGGATATACCTTAAGCGAGTTACAGCCCATAAGTATCGAAACCTGGAAGAACTTAACCCACCCCGACGATTTTAAAGAAGCACAAAAGCTACTCGATAAATACTTTAATCACGAGATACCATTCTATCAGTCCGAGTTCAGAATGAAACACCGTGACGGCCATTGGAAATGGATTCTTGACAGAGGCAGGGTTGCAGAATGGACTCCCGATGGTAAGCCGCTGTTAATGCTGGGTACTCATCAGTCTATAAATAAAAGAAAAGAAACCGAACAAAAACTCGAAAAGACCAACCGCTTGTATGCGGTTATAAGCCAGGTAAACCAGGCTATTGTGCATTTCAAAAGTAAAGAGAAGTTGCTAAAAGAAATTTGCAGCATTGCCATTGATTTTGGGCTTTTTAAAATTGCATGGGTTGGGTTGCTGCATGAAAATGAGATTGAGAATTACATGTTGTCCGGCGACGAGAAGGCTTTTACTGCAATTGTTGGGGAAAACAGTAAAAATAGACCATCAATATGCAAAGTTGCCTTAGAAAATTTGAAGTCGGGGAACAACTATGTTTGTAATAGCATTGAGAGAGCTCCATGCAATACTACAAATAAACATAATGCTCGCAAATGTGGGTATCGTTCTTCAATATTCTTACCTTTTAATGTTTTCGGCAAAACGATTGGCTTTTTAGCAATTTATGCCGAACAAGAAGGTTTTTTCAATGACGAGGAAGTAAAGTTGCTTGACGAAGTAATGTTTGATGTTGGGTTTGCCCTTGAGGCTTTAGAAAACTCGAAGCAAAGAGAAGAGGCCGTGAAAGCCTTGGGCGAAAGTGAAAAAAAAGTTTCGTAACCTCGTAAATCAAATGCAATTGGGTTTGGCAGTTCATGAAATGTTGTTTGATAATGACGGTAATCCGGTTGATTATCGTTTTGTTGATGTGAATCCTGCTTTTGAGCGTTTTACCGGTCTCAAAGCCGATAATGCAATAGGAAAGACTGTACTTGAGTTACTGCCCAAAACAGAAAAAATATGGATTGAAAGATACGGCGATGTGGTGCGAACAGGTAAGCCCGTGTCGTTCGAAAATTATTCACACGAACTCCAGCGGCATTATGGTGTGTTAGCCTACAGACCACAACCCGGCTACTTTGCTGTACTTATAAATGATATTACCGAACGTGTCGAAGCTGAAAACAAATTAAAGAATCAAATGCACTTCCAAAAAATGGTTGCCAAAATATCAACTGATTTTATAAGTGCAAATGTAGCTAACATTGACGATCTAATAAAATCAATGCTACAGCAGCTTGGCGATTTCTTTGATGTTGACCGCAGCTATCTGTTCTTTTTCGAAAACAACTACAAGACTATCAATAATACCCACGAATGGTGTAGTAAGGGAACAAAATCAGTCATGAGATCGATGCAGAATTTCAATGCCGATAAAATACCATGGTGGAAAAGGCAAATATTACACGAAAAGTCGATATGCATACCTGATACTGAAGCCTTGCCAAGTGAAGCTGCTCTTGAAAAAGGAATTTTCCGTCAACAGAATGTCAAATCGCTTCTGAGTGTTCCTGTCATTACAAACGAAGGTATTATTGGCTTTTTTGGCTTCGATGCAGTAAAACGCAAGATTAACTGGGATAAACACCAGATTGAATTCTTAAAAGTGATTGCCAATATCCTTGCCGATGCTCATGTGAAAGTTGAGTCGGAAGCAAAATTACAAGAGAGCGAGGAAAAGTATCGTCTGATGACCGAAAATGCATCGGATGTGATTTGGGTACTCAATGTCAAAAGTAAAAAATTCACTTATATTAGCCCGGCAATAGTGCAATTACGCGGATATACCGTTGAAGAAGCTATGGCTCAAACACTGGAAGAGTCATTGACTCCCGAGTCTTTACTTCATGTGCAAAAAGCAATGGAAGCCAACTTGAATAAGTTCATGTCAAACACCCTTGAGGACGAATATCACATCGATGAAATTCAACAACCTTGTAAGAACGGGGAAATTATATGGGTTGAAGTTTCAACAAAATTTCGTTTCAATAAACAGGGTGAAATTGAGGTGGTAGGAGTTAGCCGTAACGTGGATGAACGTAAAAAAATGGAGAATGAGTTGAAAAAGAATTCAGTTCGTTTGCGTGAGTTAAATGCTACAAAAGACAAGTTCTTCTCCATCATCTCGCACGATTTACGCAGCCCTTTTTCTACTCTGGTGGGCTTCACCGAGCTAATTTCCGATGAACAGTCACGCTTCTCGATCGATGAATACAAACAATACGCACGCGCCATTCACAAAACAGCACAATCAACCTTCAATTTATTGGAGAACTTGCTCGAATGGTCGCGAATACAACAAGGTACTGCTCAGTTTAAGCCAGAAACCATTAAGTTGGAATCATTCATGCACCAGTTTACTGAAAGCATGCAGCCAATAGCAAGTAAAAAAGAAATTGATTTAAATATTGAAGCACCTGCAAACTTTGCCCTAAAAGCCGACAAAAACATGTTGAACTTTATTCTTCGCAACCTGGTGTCGAATGCCATTAAATTTACTAAAGAGGGAGGAAGTGTTAGCGTCAATGTTTCGAAACATGAAACCGACGAAGTTTTGTTCACGGTAAAGGACACCGGTATTGGCATAGATGCTATACGCTTACAAAAGTTATTTGTAATTGATGAAAATGTAAGCAGACCGGGCACTAATGGAGAGGCCAGCACCGGTTTAGGGCTTATCCTTTGCAATGAGTTTGTTGAAAAGCACGGTGGTAAAATATGGGCCGAAAGTGATCCCGATGGAAAATCGGGAGGCAAGGGCAGTACTTTTTATTTCACTCTTGGAAAATAAAATAACAGAAAGAGGCTCCCGTTATGGTAGCCTCTTTTGTTTTTGTTGCTTATTTATTTGTTTGTTTACTTTTAATCGAGTTTAAGAACCGCTAAAAATGCTTTTTGTGGCACCTCAACATTTCCTACTTGTTTCATGCGTTTTTTACCGGCTTTTTGCTTCTCTAGTAGCTTCCTTTTACGGGTAATATCTCCACCATAACATTTTGCAGTAACATCTTTTCGTACAGCTTTAACCGTTTCGCGGGCAATAATTTTGGCGCCCACTGCAGCCTGTATGGCTACATCAAACTGCTGGCGGGGAATCAACTCTTTGAGTTTTTCGCACATGCGACGACCAAAACTTTGTGCATTGTCGAAATGTATCAGCGATGAAAGCGCATCAACAGGCTCGCTGTTTAAAAGTATGTCAAGTTTAACCAATTTTGCCGGACGGTGATCCACCACATGATAATCGAACGATGCATAACCCTTCGAAATGCTTTTTAGTTTGTCATAAAAATCGAAAACAATTTCGGCCAAAGGCATATCAAAAGTAAGTTCTACTCTGTCGGTGCTAATGTATGATTGCTTAATAAGAATTCCTCTTTTACCCAGACACAGGGTCATAATAGATCCTATGTAGTCGGATTGTGAAATAATTTGAGCCCTGATATAAGGTTCTTCAATCACATCAACAGCCAACGATTCGGGCATGCCCGAGGGATTATAAATGGTGAAAGTTTCTCCTTTTTTTGCATGTACAATATACTCAACGTTGGGTACGGTTGTGATCACGTTCATGTCGAATTCACGGTCAAGTCGCTCCTGAATAATTTCCATGTGCAAAAGCCCTAGGAAACCGCAGCGAAACCCAAAGCCCAGTGCTGCCGATGATTCGGGCTGATAGGTAAGTGAAGCATCGTTCAGCTGAAGTTTCTCCATTGCCGCACGAAGGTCTTCGTAATCGTCGCTGTCGATAGGGTAAACTCCGGCAAACACCATGGGTTTTACTTCCTGAAATCCTTCAATACGTTTATCGCATCCATTTTTAACGTGGGTAATTGTATCTCCAACCTTCACTTCACGAGCCGATTTTATTCCTGAAATGATATAGCCCA
>SKHV01000019.1 GCA_007116765.1 Prolixibacteraceae bacterium
AAACCGTAATTTTATTTTTATTTTCGCCTGTGTAATTCGGGAAAAAACTAAAAAAGTGGTTTTCATCTAAAATAGTAGAATATGTAATGCTTTGAGGAATTGAAACCCCTTGTAGATATTTACCATTAAAACTATATTCTAAAAGTTTTTGATTCCCTACAGCAAAAACACTATTTCGAACATAATCGACGGGCAACAAAAACGAAACATAGCTGTATTCCTCTGGCCCTTGACCTTCGCTACCAATATCATGAAGGTAATTTCCTGTTTCCCTATCGAAAAGCATTATCCTGCCTTGTGCAATTACAACAATATAATTTTCAGCTGCAAAAACCCTAGGATTATTGCCTACAATGCATTTTTCATTGGTTTCTAAACGAATGTATGACACTTCGCTCGCAATATCACCAATTGATACCACTTTATTATTATTAAATGCCTTTTCTATTTCAAAAGAATATAAATCAGTGCTTTGGCGATGGCATGACATTAAAACCATAGCCAAACACAGTATTGAAATTATTCTTGTCATAACAATATGTTGATTGATAATTTTCCTAATTTTTCCATTTTTTTCAAGTTTCATTTTAACTACGCTGCGCTCCGTGTTTCAGGTTACAAGTTTATCTCCGCTGCGCTCCGTTGATTTCGCAAGCTCAATTCAGGTTTCAGGTTGAACAGTGCATAACATGGAACCTGGAACTTGGAATTTTTTCGTTTCATTCTTTCAATTTCACAATCGTCAGCATCAAACACATAGAGAGGATTCCTTACCGAAGCCACAAATATAAGCGAGTCGTTAAATTCAATGTTCATAATGTGCCCGAGTAAATGTTCGGTGGACAAAACAATGTAGCTGATATTCCCGGAAATTTCAGAAAGCATGAGCTCTTTATTACTCGCATGAATTGGATTTATGCGATACTCTTTGTCTGTTGATCTATTCTGGCAACTGACCAGCAGAATATACGCAAACATGAAAAGCAACAACTGTTTGAGGCAAAACTTGCTTATCTCATGATAGTTTTTGGTGGCTGTATCTTTCATTTGTCTATTCAATAATTCAGGTTAGACATAATTGAATTGCATTTCTCTGAAATTGGTATTATAGTTTAGTTTTTTTTAGCTATGACAATTATAGTTATTATATTTTATTATATCAAGTTTTATTGTTGTCTTACAAGTGTAAAAATCTGAATATAAAAGCTGTACCCAACATAAAGATCAAGCAAAGAAGCTATCGGGGATTGCTTCGTTCACTGATGAATACTTTTTTAAACTGTATGAATTCTACATCCGTGGCAAATACTGATAATTAAACAACATTGTTTTCAAAAAAATACAGCACAGGCTTGATGTTTACCTGTGCTGTAACTTAATTGTTCTCGCTTGAATTAAATCAAAAGCGGGTTTTCAATCTATGTTATCTTAAAATAAATCGCTGAACACTCATTGTATCATTTTCATCGGTCAGGCGTACCAGGTACACTCCTCTTTTGAAGTTGCTTACATCAATACTGATGATTTCTTTGCTCGAATATTCAACATGCATTAATACACCCATACTGTTATAAACATTGATGGTGTAGGGCGCCGATTCGAATAAGATATTCAAATTATTTGTAGCAGGATTAGGATATATTCTTAATGCAGTGCTTTCATGTATATCAGAAACAGAATTAGGATCTGGATCCGGATCAGTGTCCTCATCTGGATCTGTATCGGGGTCGGGATCTGCCTCTTCTTCTTCTATGGCATAAATTCTATCCGGACCAAAAGCTTCGGCCAAGCCACCGTCGGCAGCAGCCAACAAGCCTGGAAAGTATGATATGGATATATGATTATCAACATTTACAGCTTTGTTTAGTGTAACTTTCAACACATTTTCGTTATCTGTGTCAATTACTACAGACTCAATACCAACATCGCCCGGCGAGAAAAATTTAAAATTACTGCGACGTATGGATGTGGCATCGATGGCTTTATCGAACAACAAACTAAGCACATTATTTTCAACAAGTTCTGCTTTTATAAACTCAGGACCTTTCAGTGCAGCATCGTCCTCATGCAGAACGAATACCGAGTCTGCATTGGCTTTCAAAAGTGGTAAATTAAAAACTTTTACTACCCCGTCGAACTCAACTTCGATATTGTAATAGCCATGATAAGCGTTGAAAACCATGGCTTCGTTGTTTTGCAATAAGGTATCGAAGTTGGTGGCCCATTTGGTTTGGGTATAATAAAGCAGGGTGTCGGTTGCAAGTTTTGGGTTACCGGCAGAATCGAACATTCCTGAGCCTTCGCGCCACGACCAACCATCGCGAAGCGACCAATGGTACATACCCACCACTGATGGGTGCGAGAAAGCAATCGTAAGTACCATGATGTAATCGTGCGCTTGTTGTGCCTGTGTTATATTCCCGCCGTAATCAAATTCAGTAAATTTAATGGGCAAACCAGTTTCAGCCACAATGTTCACATTGCGCACTAGTTCATTTACATTGGGACGTAAATTGTCCCAAAAATGCGATTGCATACCTACTCCGGTTATGGGAGCTCCGTTCTCCAACATCCGGTTTATCAAATCGCGGTACTCAACGGCCTGTCCCCAGTTGTATTCCACATTATAGTCGTTTATGTAGAGCTCGGCATCAGGGTCGGCTGAGCGCGCCCATTTGAAACTTTCTCCAATAATCGAGTCTCCAATTTTATTCCAAAGCCAGTCGGCATGATTGGTCAAGGGTTCATTCACTACATCGTATTCTTTTACAATGCCCCTATAACGGGTTACATCACGAATAACCCTCATTTTGCAAGTGTCGATAATATCCTGTACTGTTGGAAGGTTTCTAACCCAGTCGGGTGTTGAATGGTTATCGTTGCCACCCCACAACAAGGTGTGTGCCCTGTAATCCCAACCTACTTTTTGTGTCCAGGCCAGGGCATTTTCGAAATTGTTATAGTTGGGAGGACCGGGATTACCTTGTACCCCACTCCATTTGAATGAATTTTCGTTTACACCCGCATTAAAGTATTTCAGCATGTTTGCTTTTCTCCAGTCGTCATTCGAGGCCACGGTGTTGACATCGGGGTTGAAAAACCCCACTTCCGAAACATATTCATTACCATCGCTGGTAGTCAACGCTGAGCCCCCGCAATTGATGCGAATTATGCTTTCTCCATTGACTTCTTCAACAACAATACCTTTAATGGCCACATTATCGGTAGTGGCCTGCAATTCAATCAAAATTTCACCACTTTGAGAAACAAGGGTTAAGCTTGTATCGATGGCAATATCTTTACCTCCGGCCAGAGCGTGAGTATCGAAGTTTTGGAGAAATATTTCACCATTTACTTTTACGTCGAAAATCCTCGCATTGTTGCCTCCATGAAAAATTTCGGCAAATTTAAGGGTGACTT
>SKHV01000200.1 GCA_007116765.1 Prolixibacteraceae bacterium
GCCGATTTTGCCGATCTTGTTCCTCAAAGCGAAAAAGGTATGCTGGTTGTGAATCCACCCGCTGAAGAACGTAAGCGCGACAGATTTACCGACCCCGTTTATGGGGTGATAGGCGACCAGTTGAGACGAGGATTCAAAGGTTTTAAAGCCTGGGTTTTTAGTAATTCGGAGCAAGGATTCAAGAACATAGGCTTGCGCCCGGGAAACGAGTTTGCAATTATGAATGGTACCGTTGAGTACAATCTTCGTTTGTTTGAAATGTTTAGCGGTGCGGCACGTAGTAAGGAAAATTCTTCAGACAGACCTTTTCAAAAGCAGCGTTCTGCAAATAGTAAAAGAGAGCAGCCTGGCAGGCGTCGTACTGCACCTGTGTCCGATAACAGAGGGGATCGGAGAAGCAGTGCTTTTGTAAATTCGCGTAACGATATTGATAAAAAGCAACGCGACGACTTTAGGAAATCTGAAAAGAAAGCCTTTGATTCCGCTGAAGAAAGGCGTTCGAAATTTCATGAAATGCGCAGAAATAATTTGTTTGAGCCCAAAAAAGATAGTCTAAAAGAGAAAGATGATTCGGGGCAAAATAGTGCTTCAGAAAAACAAACACCTGAAAATGGCTCGTCTTCGCGTAGCGGTAAAAGGCCCCGAACCAAACGTTAATCTGTTATTCTGACCAAACCAACACACCCGGCGATGCTAAGTCCTTTTCTCCGAAAATGATATTTGCATTGGCCGGTAATTCCATGGTATAGCTTTCGGAACTGTAGTTTACTGCAACCCTGAAGCCATTGCGCCAATACACGAATACTCCCTCGGGATAGTTGGAAACTGAATGCCCGCGTTTTTCAAACAGCTCTTTCAGGATCTGTTTTTCCATCTCTCCATTTTGAGTATCAACCCCAATGTAGGTAATTGTTCCATTTCCGAAATCGCGTTGTGTTACCGCTGTTTTGCCTGCATAAAACTGATCGGTATATTTTACTTTGCTATATGTTTCATTTTCGGGTTCAAGTAAGTCGCCCCACATGTTCCATTTGTAATCTTCCCCGTTCATTGTAACTGTTGCCTGTTTGTTGCCGGGCAGCATGTCGTAGCCTGTTATTTTTGCTCCAATTAAATTGTACAGGGGTGCACTCCATCCGGCTTCCCAGAAATGGCCGTAGCGGTTTTTACTGGCCGTGCGACAGGTGATTATCAAGTTGCCGCCATCGTTGGCATAACTCTTCATTTTTTCAACCAATGCTGAATCTACCGCTTGGTAGGCCGGAATAATGAGGGTAGGGTAGTTGCTCCATTCATCGGTTTCGGCAATGTAGTCGACCGGTACATCCATCGATTTTAGCATCTGGTGGTACTTCATAGTGTGATTTCTAATATTCCAACGGTTATTCTGAGGCTGACGCATATGATCCCATAGGTTTTCGTGGCTCCACAAAATGGCCGTACGTTTTGCTGTATATTCGGCAGGGGTTTCTTTATCCGTGTTCATTTGCTCTAATTGCTTTACCTGCTCAATAAACTGCATATATTCCCTGCCTCCCTGCGAGGGGGTAATTCCATCGTTTTCTATCATTCCTGAGTGATATTGCTCTACCCCGTAAAGCACCTGCCTAAAACGATATGAGCTGGCAAAACGTGCACCTGCTCCAAGGCTGTGAAAGAGCCACATGTGTACCGTACCGGGCAGTAGCATTGAATTTGATGAAGCCCAGTTTACCTGACCGGGTTGTATTTCAAGCACTCCGGTTACTCCATCTATTGGGCGGTAGTAATCGTTGGCATGCAGCAAAGCTGTGTGGTCGCCAAGGCGGTAGCCGTTTTTGCCCAAATTTGGGTTTCCATTGTTGGGGTATGAGGTGTAAGCAATAAAGTCGAGTTCTTGGGTAAGGCGTGGGTCGGCATTGTTAATGGCCGCCACATAGTTCGTGGTAATGAATTGGTTTGGCTTTATGTATTCGCGCAAAATGCGAGCCTGCCGGTCGAGGTCGTTGGCTTGTACCCATGCGGTAAAGCGCCTGAAATCGAGCAGAGCGTGCGGATTATTGCCCCACCACTGAATTATTGTGGGATTATGTATGTTTATTTCGTCGAAACTACTGTAAATAACGCTCCAGAATGCTGCTCCCCAGGCATGGTTCAGGACTTCGATTGTTTCGTATTTGTTTTTAAGCCATTGCCTGAAAGCCTCGTGCGAAGCAGGGCTGTAGTCGTCTTTTGCCTGAGGTTCGTTGTCGAGTTGCCATCCCCACACATTGGGGTTATTGCCGTAGCGTTTCCCGAGCTCGTGAATTATATTTGCCGATAATTCGATGTATTTTTCGCTAACCAGCGAGTTGTTTTGTCGTGAACCGTGTTCGCCCTTCATGTGGCGACTGTCGGTTAAATATACATCGGGATATTTATTGCCCATCCACACCGGAATGGTTGCCGTGGGGGTGCAAAGTATCACTTTGAGTCCTTGTTCTGCTGCCATATTTACAGCTTTGTCGAGCCATTCAAAAGTGTACACTCCTTCTTCAGGTTCGAGAAAAGCCCAGGCAAACTCAGCCATGTGCACATATTCGAAGCCCATTTCGGTCATTTGCTTAAAATCGCGCTCCCATTGCGATTGGGGCCAGTGTTCGGGATAATAAAATGCACCGGGAATAAGCATCCTGTCGTCGGGGAAAAACCGCGAAGCATCTTGAGCTATTGTGTTCAATATAAGGGTGAAAGTCAGTAAAGTGAGCAGTAATTTTTTCATTCGTTTGATTTTAATGATTTCTATATGGATCGAATGCAATATACTTTTAATGAAAGAAAAAAAAGCGGGGTATTTGTTTATAAATAGCGTTGTATTTGTAAATTTTGCATGGAATTTGATTGTGAAGAAGATATTTTTGTACATTTGCATCCCGTTTCATACCGGGGCTGACTGGTTTTGACAGCAGGCCGAGGTGGTATGTAAGCATGCAGGGTTTCGGTTGTTTTCCCTTAATTAAGCAATCAAAATTGTAATTGGCGAAGATAACTACGCTCTTGCTGCGTAACCGAATTAAGTAGGTTGCCGCTTAATTCCGAAACTAGGTTTCGGAACAAGACATCTCCCGGATGGTTCCGTTTTCTACCGGTCCGATAGTGAGGTGCTATTAACAGAGAACTAGGAAATAGCAAGCTTCGGGTTGTTTCCAAAATTAAGAAGATAAGGTAGCAGTCGGTGGCCTTGATCCAGCTGTTGCACGAAAATTAAGTCGAGGCTAAGCATGTAGAAAGCGTATGGCTTCCCTGTTTGGACCCGGGTTCGATTCCCGGCAGCTCCACTAACAAAAAATGCAAACAGCTGAAAAGCAATACTTTATAAGTGTTGCTTTTTTGTTTTAGTCAACATTTAGTCAACCATGTGTAAAAAAATTGTTTTTCGTTGATTTTAGCACACAAAAAAA
>SKHV01000197.1 GCA_007116765.1 Prolixibacteraceae bacterium
GATTAATAATTAGCGTTTTGATTCAAATTTGGATTTGCAATTATATCGGATGCCGGAATTGGGAAAATATCAAATTTTCTGTCGGTTCCGCGTCCTTCTTTTACCCCACCTTTCCATGGCCATGTATAATCTTCACCGGTAAATAAGCCATAGCGAACAAGGTCGGTCCTGCGATATCCTTCCCAATAAAATTCACGGGCTCTTTCGTCGAGAATAAACTGAAGCGTGAGTTCGCCTTTAGTGATGTTGCCCGATTCTCCCAAATAAGCTCTGGTTCGAACCCGGTTCACATATTGTAGCGCCAAATCGGTATCTCCACCACCTCGCAGTGCCGCTTCGGCATACATCAGATAGGCATCGGCTAGTCGGAAAATAGGATAATCGGTATCAACATGTGTAGGATTAACACCGGGCACACCTGCCGAAGTAATATTTTTCCACTTTGTAACCGCATAACCGTTAGAGAAATCGCTAATCAGGTCAATATCTATAATTTGACCGCTAGTGTAGAACAATGCTCTTGTGTCGGAACTAGCAGCTTCAACACTGAAGGTATAATCGGGTACAGTAAGGTAAAGCGTAAGCAAATAACGACCTGGTTCAGTAACAGGAACATTTCCTCCATCGTAAGTTAATACTCCCGGAGTTTCGCTGGTTCCAAGATTCAAATCCCAGGCATTATTTGCACGAAACTTGAAACTCCCCTCAGACAACATAATTTCAGCTGTAAGTGTGCCATCTTCGTTCAAAGTCATAGATTGATCGCTGTCCCAGCCTCCTTCAGTTGCATCGCCAATTACGCCCCAGGTAGTTTTTGTAAGAGAATAAGTCAAATCGTCGAGGTTGGCAATTACCCTGTACAAACCGGCTTCTTCTACATTGATATTTCCACCTTCAAATCCTAAATCTTCTTCGGTATCAGTAGTTCCATAGTTTTCATCCCAGCTCGCGTTTAATGCAAATTTGAATTCATTGTCGTTATCGGGGAAGTAAAGGTAGCCTTCATAAACGTTATCGCTGTTACGTGAGTAAATCACAGTATTGCTGTTAGCTACATCCCAGCCCTGATATGAGCCCGGGCAATATAGAACCGGATAATTGCTTGTGCTTTTTACAGGAACCACAAGACTTTTATTCTCAGGCTGATACTGCGGGAACTTATAAACCAGTTCTTTAGTGGCACGATGACCACCCCAGTTTTCCTGCACTCCATAATCGGAAGGAACCATTGTTCCGCCTATCGCACCGTTAATTATGAAAGTAGTTGCTCCCCAGGTACGGGTATTATTTCCATCGAAAGGAATTGCAAAAATAATTCCATCGGCATTGTCGTTGTCTGCCAAAAACAAATGCTCATAATCGCCTTCGAGTTGGTAGCCGGCATCAATTACTTTTTTCGAATAAATGGCAGCATCGTTATAACGGGGAGTGCCAATATAGACTTCAGCATTCAGATATAACTTAGCCAGCAGCATCCAAGCTGATGCACGGTCAACACGTCCATATTCATTCATTCGGGGTTCATGCAACACCTCTTCAAGTTCAATCAATTCAGTTTCTAAAAAATCGAAAAGATCTGCGGGAGAAATTTGCTCGGGAAAAAATGCTCCGACACCGTCGTCTTCGGTCACAAAAGGAATATTGCGAAAAAGATCAAGTGCATGCCAATAACTTAAAGCCCTTAAGAAACGTGCTTCGGCACGATACATTTTTATAGTACTTCTTTGGTTTTCGGGAACATTACGTTCATTCAGTTTTTCATCGGAAGCTTCACGTATCAGTTCGTTTGCAATTGCTAACTGATAAAACACCCTATAATAAAAGCCTTTGACAAAATCGTTATTCGAAGTCCAGTTTTGATAAGGAAGGTCAATTAGACCATCATCTCCCCATCCGGTAACAGCTTCTTCGGTAGTAAGTACTTGTAAATTCCAGTATCCTCTTAAATATGAAGAGAAACCTTCGTCAATCCCACCTAAATCGCCTAAACCAGCAGGGCCTTGCTGACCGGTAGTTGCTAAACCTGCATAGCATTTTGCCAACACTTGCCTGTATGCTTCGGGGTTATCGTACACCGTTGCACCGGTTGTTACGCTTTCGTCGAGCGGAATGGTATTTAAATCGTCGAGACATGCAGTAAGCATGAACATCATGGAGAGGATTAAGACCGTATATGTATATATTCTAAATTTATTCGTATTCATAATTATATAGTTTTCAAGGTTAAAAATCAACAGAAACACCAAACATAAAAGTACGCGGACGGGGATATATGTTGTTATCCACACCACCACTAATTTCGGGATCGAGTCCGTTGTATGAAGTAACAACCAACAGGTTTTGTACCGATGCAAACAAGCGCATATTGGCAATGCCAGCAATAGGACTTAAATTATAACCTGCCGATACATGATCGATTCTGAAAAAAGACGCATTCTTCACGTAATAGTCAGAGAATAGTTGCATATTCCTGAAGTTTGTATTCAGTATGTCCTTTGGTACATTATTCAAATAATTTGTAGGCCAGTAAATGTTTCCGGTATAATTATTACTTGAAACCACGTTGTTATACACATAATTGCCCAGATTAATTCGAGCAGACATGCCTATATCGAATTTTTTATATTCAAAGCGTGTTGAAAAACCCATAAATACATCGGGGTCGGGAGTTTTGTAACGGTATCTGTCGTCGTTGGTTATTTGACCATCGCCACTCCTGTCAACGTACAAAGCTTCAACAGGCATTCCATCTTCGTTGTATACCTGCTGGTAAACGAAGAACGAGCTTTTAGGATGTCCTACACTGTGCATTTGTATATTACTACCTACTCCACCTGATATGCCCCCAGTTTCAACACCTAAATAGTTGGGGTCATCGGATACAGTAAGTTTGGTAATTTTATTTTCGTTGTAAGTAATGTTGAAGCCAATATCCCACATCATATCGCTGGTTGATATTGCCACACCATTTACTGAAAATTCTACACCTTTGTTTACCATATCGCCAATATTGGTCAATATTTGGTTTGTAAAGTTAGTTCCTGCCGGAACCGGAATTACATTCAACAAATCGGTAGTATTACGCTGATAGAGATCCAACGTACCCGTAATCCGATTATTTAAGAAACCATAATCGATACCAATGTTGTATGTTTCGGTTTCTTCCCATTTAATATTCGCATCGTATCCATCGGGGCGCAGTGTATTCACAAATTCGTCTCCGAAGCGATATCTGGCGTTATCGCGACTCAAAGAGTAGCGTGCCAGATAAGGATAATCACCCTGTCCGATATTTTGTTGACCGGTAATACCCCATCCCAGGCGTAATTTAAGGTCGCTAAGTGTATTTGAATTACTCAAAAACGACTCTTTATTAATTCTCCATGCCATAGCAAGCGAAGGGAAAAGCCCCCAA
>SKHV01000112.1 GCA_007116765.1 Prolixibacteraceae bacterium
AAAATCGGGGCTCAACATTATAAGCGCGACCAACCTCGACGATGCTGCAAAAAAAGCTGTTTCACTAACTCAAAAAAACAAATAGCCATGGCCATACTAGTTGATAAAAATACAAAACTCATCACCCAGGGAATTACCGGTAAAGCTGGTTTGTTTCACACAATTCGTTGTCGCGATTACGGCACCAACGTAGTTGGCGGAGTGAATCCGCGAAAAGCAGGAACTACCGTTGAAGGCTTCCCCGTTTTTGGAAATGTAAAAGAAGCCGTTATAGAGACAGGAGCCAACACAACGATGATATTTGTGCCCGCGCCATTTGCTGCCGATGCTATAATAGAAGCTGCCGATGCCGGTATAGAATTAATAGTTGCCATTACCGAAGGCATACCGGTACGCGATATGCTTAACGTGCACAACTACCTTAAAAAATCATCATCGATATTGGTGGGACCCAACTGTCCTGGAATTACAACTGCCGATGTGGCCAAAGTGGGCATTGCACCGGGGTTTGTGCATAAAAAAGGTAAAGTGGGCATTGTTTCCCGCTCGGGCACACTTACATACGAAGCGGTTCACCAAACCACCATGAGCGGATTGGGGCAAACAACAGCCTTAGGTATTGGCGGAGATCCTATACATGGACTCAACCACATTGACGTGATACGCATGTTCCAAAACGACCCCGAGACCGAAGGCATTGTGCTTATTGGTGAAATTGGGGGTAACGACGAAGAGGAAGCTGCCGAATTCATTAAATCGGAAGTTACAAAACCCGTTGCGGCATTTATTGCCGGAGCTTCGGCGCCCAAAGGAAAACGCATGGGCCATGCAGGCGCAATAATAAGCGGCTCGAAAGGTACCGCTGCCACAAAAATTAAAGCCCTTGAAGATGCCGGAGTTTTTGTTGCAAAAACTGCTGCCGACATTGGCCATATGATGTGCGTATCGCTCAGGGATAGGACCGGCCGTTGCCATTGCAACAACTCCGAGGATTGCAGGTATTGATTTAAACTCCGGTAAACATAACAACATTCAAGTATAGTGTAGTAAAGCCGTAACATTATGCCTATTTTTTTGGGTGGGGACTACCAATTACGGGATGTTTATCGTATTTTTTTATTACTTAAAAAAAATCAATCTTTGTAGCTCCTTACAAAAGTTACAATGATTGATATACGGAACATAAAGCACTTTTTGCCCGATTGGTTTATTGCTGGGATTGTGCTTATGATAGTACTGGCCAAAATTTTCCCGGGAATAGGAGCCGAAGGAAGCAAGGTCGATTTAAAAACCGTGGGGAAAATTGCCATTATGTTGCTTTTCTTTTTTTACGGTTTGAAAATGAATTACAAGCAACTGGTGAACGACCTTAAGAACTGGAAAATGCACCTTGCCATTCAATCCATCACCTTCCTGCTTTTCCCATTAATTGTATTGGCTTTCTACCCTTTTTTCATTCATTCCGATTATTTTGAATTGTGGCTTGGGGTATTCTTTTTATCGGTGCTGCCCGGCACGGTTTCATCATCGGTAGTTATGGTTTCAATAGCAAGAGGAAATGTACCGGGAGCAATATTTAATGCCGGTATTTCGGGGGTAATAGGCATTATTGTAACTCCATTGTGGATAGCATTGTTCTTCGGAAAAGCATCGGGCAATGTAAGTTTTGCCTCTACTGTTATCGACTTAATCATACAAATACTTATCCCCTTTATCCTTGGACTATTCCTGCACAGGTTTTGGGGCACATGGGCCAATAGAAACCGGAAATACATTACGGTTTACGACAAGTGTGTAATTTTCCTGATTGTTTACCGAAGTTTTAGCGAATCCTTCATGAATGGGGTATTCGATTCAATTCCTGCCTACACGCTACTAATCCTTTCGGGAGCTGTTATTGCCTTGTTTTTTACCGTTTATGCTTTATCGTTCAAGCTATCGCAGTTTTTGAAATTTAATCGTGAAGAGCTGATTACAGTTGTTTTTTGCGGCTCGAAAAAATCACTTGTACATGGTTCGGTTATGGCAAGTGTATTGTTCACCGGAAATAGTGCCGCAAGCTTGTTTTTAGTCCCGATTATGATTTTTCACGCCTTCCAGTTGTTTTATATTAGCATTGTGGCGCGAAAAATGGGGAAAGAAAAGCGTTAATTTGATTTCTCCCCACCACCTTTTGTTATTTTTCTGTTATTTCGCTTTAAATCTTCAAAAACCTAAAACATGTTATAAAACATGTCAATGTGCTAGTATTCAGCTGGCATAGTAATTTAAAAGCCTTATTTATCGACACTTAGACAATATTTGTATTTCATGGCTTTTTCTACTTTTGCGGCTGCCTTACCAAAAGGAAAGGCTTTAATACGTAGGATAGCGCATGAGGTATATTATCAACTTGTTCGATTTAAGACAAAGAATTAATTATAAAACCGAAGTATTAGCAGGTATAACAGTAGCCATAGCCTTGGTGCCCGAGGCCATTGCCTTTTCACTTTTAGCAGGACTTTCGCCATTAGTAGGTTTGTATGCTGCATTTACAATGGGATTGGTCACATCAATATTTGGTGGCAGACCTGGGATGATTTCAGGAGCAGCTGGAGCTATTGCTATCATAACTATTTCTTTAGCCAAGTCGCATGGACCCGAATTTATTTTCGCAACGGTAATATTAGCCGGTTTTATTCAAATGCTGGCTGGCATTTTAAAGCTGGGAAAATTCATACGGCTTGTTCCGCATCCGGTTATGTACGGTTTTGTAAATGGACTGGCCATAGTAATATTCATGTCGCAACTCACACAATTTAAATGGGTCGATACTGCAGGAAAAATGCAATGGATGAGCGGTTCGCCCATGATTTTAATGCTGGGACTTGTTTTTTTAACCATGATCATAATTTGGGGGCTTCCAAAAATAACAAAGGCAGTTCCTTCGTCGTTAGCAGCTATTGTTGTGGTTTCGATTATAGTATTAAGCTTAAACATTGACACACGTACGGTAGGCGATATTGCATCCATTAAAGGAGGTTTTCCTCCCTTCAATATACCGGCTATACCCTATACTTTGGAAACGTTAAAGATTATTTTACCCTATGCAATAATGGTGGCTGCTGTTGGTTTGGTAGAGAGCTTGCTTACCATGAACCTTATCGACGAAATTACCGAAACACGCGGTTGGGGTAATAAAGAAGCCATTGCTCAAGGTGCTGCCAATACGGTCACGGGATTTTTCTCGGGCATGGGTGGCTGTGCCATGATTGGGCAAAGCCTTATCAATATTTCATCGGGTGCAAGGGCACGTATATCGGGCATAGTAGCTTCAATTATGCTTCTTGTTTTCATTATGTTTGGGGCAGGTATTGTCGAAAAAATACCCATGGCTGCACTTACCGGGATAATGATAATGGTGGCCATTGG